>JAYVNT010000358.1:0-4064 GCA_043758285.1 Flavobacterium sp. | reverse complement strand
ACTTTCTTGGCCTTAAATAGCGTGCGGTTATTTCGACACTGTTGTCAATTCTAACTTTTATTTTCACATAGTTGTAAACATAACCATAGTGTGATTGGTTTATTAAAACAGTTTGTGAAGTAGTAACAAACGAAGGAACTTTTCCTTTAAAAACACTAGTATCAAAGTATTCATAAGTGTCAAACTTCAATCCGCCGATAGCATCAACTGATTTTTCTTCTTCAATACCATCAGAAAATAATTTGCATTTTCCATAATAGATTACTGCTTTTACAGACTTACCCGCTTTAAGCGATGTCATTAGTTCTTCAAAATTATGAATTGGAGTTTGTGCAGATAGCGTAATTGCAAAAAAGCATCCAAGGATTAAAGTAATTTTTTTCATTAGTTTGGTTTATTTAGATTAAGAATGTTTTTTTTCTTCCTTTTCTAAGACGTTTATAATCGTTTTTACTTGATTGGCATCAATACGTTTGGCTTTGATGACTTTGTTTTTATCTAAAATGTAGATAACAGGGGTAGAATAAACATCATATTTTTCAACGGCATTGTTGTAATGTGCACCATCGTATACATTTATCCAAGGCAGTTTGTGTTCCTCAATATATTTCAAATATTTTTCGCCTTCATGCTGCATATAAACACTGTAAACTTTCACATCTTTCTTTTCTTTTATCAATTCCTTATATTTTTCAAGCAGTATAGGAACTTCCTTTTGACAATGACCGCAATCAACATCCCAAAAAAGGAGTATGGTATAATCAGCTTTAACATCGCTCAATTTGACATACATTTTACTCACATCATTTACATTTTTATAATAAACATTGGTCATTTCTTCATTGTTTTTGGCGTTTTCAAATCCCATAGCTTTCATCTTCGGAAAGTCTTCGGCTTTTATCATAAACAAATCTTGAGCCGTAGCACCAATCAGTAGTGGTTTGAGTTTATCAGCTCGTTTGATGATTTTTTGAACTACATCATCGTCATCATAAATTCCGTTAGCTCTTCCAGTTTTAAAATAATTGTCAGACATGTGCACAAATACTTTATCAAAACCCATTAGTTTTGAAACTTCATAAGTATAAGTGAAATGTGCCAATAAAAGTTTGTACGTCAAACTTCCTGGCTTAGTCTTGTTCATGATTTTGTCAATTTCAACACTAACCGAATCAGGATGCGTAACCACAACATTTTCGAAATACCTTTTTATTTTAGTATTAAAAAATGGATTTCTGACTACACCATCATCTTTGAAATCTACATCGTCCCAATAATGTTTTCTGTAATAATTATAGACCTGAATACTGTCTGGTCTTCCGTTGGATGCTTTGGGAATGTCTTTCAGTAGTTTTTCAACTTTCAAATTCATCACATCGCCAATATAAGTTCCTTTGTGGTCTGTTAAGAATTTTTCTTCAAAATCATTAATACTTTTTTCGAGTTCTTTTTGCTTACTATTTAATGCCAGCGTGTCTTTCTTGGTCGCTAGTTTTGCGGTTTGTTTATACTCTTGAAAAGCTTTATTCTTTTCGTTTATAAATTGAATGTACCTGAAAAAATCATTTTCATGAGGCGAATTCAGCGCCGTTAATTCTTTAACAATATTAGCACTTGCCTCACTTTTGAGTTCTAGTTTCTGGGTGTTTTCATCAATAAAAAAATCAAAGTAAATAGCTTTTCCTTGACTAACCAAAGAGTAAATTCCTTTATCGAGTTTATCTTTTCCTTTAAAAACAATCTTTCCGTTTTTGATGCTCGTACAAGTATCTTTTATCAGCGTTTTATCAAACTGATAATAGGTTAGATACGCCAAAGTATCATTACAATTTTTTAAGTTGATGGTAATTTCATAACCCGATTGGGCAACAGCAAAAAATGAAGAGCAACAAAAAACAACCGCTAGCACTAATTTCTTCATATACAAAAGAGGATTTATTTCTTTAAAATGATTTCAGATGGTCAAAAATAATCTATTTGCCAATGAAATAGCACAACAAATTTTTAAGGTTTCCTTAAAATTACGATAGTTATTTCAATCTCACCAAGGGATGGTTCAAACCGTTGACTATATTTTTCACCACCTGATATTTACCGATGCTTTCAAAAAGCTTAGTCAAGTTTCTATACCCATAAGTTCTTGGGTCAAAACTTGGGTCTATCTTCCGCAGATTAGCGCCAATACTAGAGATATAAGCTTCATCATCCTCATTGGCCGATATCTCAAATGCTTTGTTGATGATAGAAAGGTTTATTTTTGATGTTGTATCGGTTTCTTTTTGAGGTTTATCTTGAGTATTGTTTACAGCTTTGGCTTTGGCTTTCGGAATGTTTTCAATTTGTGGCATAAGGTTTTCGGTAAACGTAAAAATTTCACACGATTGTACAAACGCACTTGGCGTTTTCTTCTGTCCAATACCCATCACAAAAAGCCCTTCTTCTCTAACTCTTTTGGCCAAACCAGTATAATCACTATCGCTTGATACAATACAAAATCCTTCAGCATTTTTGCTGTGCAAAATATCCATCGCTTCAATAATCAGCGAACTATCAGTAGAGTTTTTCCCAGTTGTATAAGCAAATTTTTGAATAGGACTGATAGAATATTGGTTGATAATTTCCTTCCAACCGTTCATTTGGGGTTGTGTCCAATCGCCATAAATCCGTCTGATGGTGGCTTTGCCATATTTAGAAACCTCCTCTAAAATTTCTTTAATCAATTTGGGTTGGGCATTATCGCCATCTATCAGTACGGCTATATTGAATTTTGTGTTTTCCATTGCTATTAGTATTTGTTTCGAATATAGATACTTTTTTTTAAACAAACTTATTTCAAGATAAGATATTCAAGTTTGAAAATCTAGGAATTTTGATTATCGTGCTAATTTCTATTCTAAAACCCCCAAGTTTGACGTCTGAAACCACATAAACGATGTCTGGAACCTCATAAACGAACTCTGGAACCTCATAAACGGCGTAAGGAACCTCATAAACGATGTCTGGAACCTCATAAACGGCGTCTGGAAGTTATTTTGATAATGTCGGCATCAACTCTAATGGCGATGCTTAACGTAATGTCCTCTAGTTTTTTAATACAATTCTAAAGCGCGCTTTGCCACTTTCAAGATGGGCTAAGGCGTCGTTCACTTTTGCCATTGGAAATTCTTCTACCGTTGGATAAATATTATGACGAACACAAAACTCTAGCATCGTTTGGATGAGTGCTGGACTTCCGATTGGGCTTCCGCCAACGGATTTCTCTCCCATAATCAGACTAAAAGCCGGAATCGCCATTGGTTCTAAAGCAGCACCCACAACATGAAATTTTCCTTTTGGCGCCAAGCAAGTTAGATACGCATTCCAATCAAGCGTAACATTTACAGTACTTAAAATAAAATTCAGTTGACCTGCAACACTCGCTAATTCCTCTGAATTGGTAGAATCAACCACTCGGTTAGCACCCATAGCAAGGATTTCAGCTTTTTTATTTAGATTAGAACTAAACGCAATTACTTCGCATCCCCAATGTTTCAAAAACTTTATGGCCATGTGACCCAAACCACCAATGCCAATAACACCCACTTTATCCGTAGGTTTCACTCCCGAAAGAATAATAGGATTGAAAACGGTAATACCACCGCACAACAATGGTCCAGCTTTGCTCATATCAATGTTTTTTGGCAACGGAATTGCCCAGGACCAATGACCACGAACATAATCAGCAAAACCACCATGACGCCCAACAATAGTTGACTCGCCATTGCCGCACAAGTGATGACTTCCATCCATGCATTCATGACAATGCATACACGACTCTGACATCCAACCCAAACCTACTTTATCGCCAACTTTCAAGCTTTTTACCTGATTGCCCACGGCAACTATTTCGCCCACTACTTCATGACCTGGCACTAGAGGATATTGAGACATTCCCCAATCGTTGTTTATCATGCTCATATCAGAATGACACAGTCCACAATAGTGTACTTTAATATCTACTTGTTCGCCACCAAGGGCAGGTAATTCGTAAGTGAAGGGTTCTAGTTCAGCTTTGGCGGCTGCGG
>JAYVNT010000357.1:0-4086 GCA_043758285.1 Flavobacterium sp. | reverse complement strand
TTTGTATAACGCGGTTCTTCTTGGTTTTCCATAAGGATACTTTTTTGTGTATCGCTATTTCAGGACAAGACAACATTTATAAAAGCAAAAAGACCTTCAAGGGAAACTTGAAGGTTTTTTTTATCTTTAGTTAGACTTCTACTCCAGCAATTTAGCATTGTAATAAGGAACTTCGGAAGTGACTTTTCCAGCATCATTGAAGTTATGTATAAACATAAAAGGCACGACTATGGGCTTTTTATCTTTCTTTCTTGTCATGTTGACGTTCCACCACGAGTACTACTTTGGTATCGTTTAGTGCATAGTGTAGAGGTAGTCTGGATAGCCCGTAATATCGATACTGGTTATATCATAGTCGGCTAACATCTTTTTGTCTTTTTCTTTTTGTTCGGCTATTGTGAAAGATTTATCTCCAGCAACGTTGATATCTCTGAACTGCGCTTTGTCATCAAAATAGCTGTAAACCTTTGCGTAGTCTTTGTTTTCAAATGCTCTAACCATATTGCGAACGGTATTGATGTTTTCATGATGGTTGTAGATAGTGCCATTTTCTCTAACATCATAACTTTGATTTATTTCATCACCAATGCTGGTATTAGAATACTCAGTTATAGATTTTATTTTGTTGTCTTTGTTTACCACAAATAATCGGTGCATTGGCATGTCTACTTTAACACCTGTTTTTTTGTGAACTCCTTTTAGTTGTTCCCAAGTCTGTACCCAAACTACATCTTTTTGTGTTTCATCTTTATATTCTAGAGCGTCGGGATAAGCGCCATCGGAACGTGTAATGCTATAATAATCTAGTTGGTTCTTCCATCCTTTTACATTTCGGAGAAAGGTGGCTTTGTCTTGTCCTTTGTTGACTGTGTTGGTGTTTGCTCCATTGTATTCTTTAAAGTCATCGGCTAGGTAGCTGGCTACTTTTGCAGAGTCGCCACTTACAAATGCTTTGGTCATGTCTTCTACTATTTTAATAGCGGGATAGTCTATATAAATAGTTCCATTGGTTTTTTTTTGACAGTAGGTGATGCTTGTCATCATCAACACTACTAGCAGTACTGTTTTTTTTCATGTTTGTAATTATTGGTTAATACTACTATTAAATTTAATAAAAATATTGACTGTCAGTATTTTGTGTTGATAACTTTACTTGATTTTACATCCTTTTTGTGTTTGTTTTATTGTGACATAGGATTACTGTTCCTTGCGTATGGGGGGTTGTTTTAGCAAAGGGTTCTTTTATCTGATTGTATGCTGTAGTATTGGCACTATTTTTTAAATGTTGTTAGTTGGTGTTTTTGCTTTGGGAGGTAATTGTTATAAGTAAGTTGGTAATGGGTTATTTGAATCAAAGCTCTCGTTCTTGAACGAGAGCTTTGATTCAAATAACCCCATGGATGGTTTATGCCACATCTTCGATATTATTATTATCGGATACAAGAGCTATGGATATTTGAGAGCGCTGAGTAGCTGAAATAGCTACCTGCAAGGTGGTACTGTTGACAAAATATCTTTGACAAGGTAGTATATGGCGAGTTTGCGCGTTTGAATTAAATTTATATTTAACCCTAAAAAAAATAGATTTAATCATAGAAAAAAGAGATTAATACATCAAAAAAAGAGATTAAATAGTGAAAAAATAGATAATCTATGGTTGATATGTTCTAATTTCTCCACAATTCTCTAAAATCAACATCTTTATAAAATCTTTATACTTTCAATCCTAAACCTTATAGTCTACTTATAACTAATGCTATAAATTTGTAAAAAATTAGTAGCATCGATATGTTAGAGTTAAAAACTAAAAACAACCAATACCTAATCAGCATACTCTCGGTCGCCACCATTTCCTTATTAGGTTTGGCTGTCCGCGATTTCATCGATTACAAAATAATTGGCTATCTCCTACTAGTTTTGGTTTCTATTTTGGCAATTTTTCTCGATATAAAGCCAGTTTTATTAGGAGCTGTTTTAAGCGCTTTAGTTTTAGATTTTCTATTTATAAAACCGTATTTCACCCTCCATATTGATAATGCCGAAGACGCCTTATTGTTATTGCTGTTCTTTATCATTACGCTCATCAATGCTGTTTTGACCTATAAAATCAAACGAATGCAAAAAGCAATTCATGTCAAAGAAACCAGAGCGAATACCATGAAATTATATAATACCTTACTCGATTCTCTTTCTCACGAATTACGAACTCCTATTGCCACAATCATTGGTTCTATAGATACGTTGCAACAAAAAGATGTTGATTTATCTCATGACAGCAAAGATAATTTACTCAATGAAATTGAAAAAGCATCAATGAAACTGAATTATCAGGTGGAGAATTTACTTAATATGTCACGGTTGGAATCTGGTTACATTCAACCAAAAATGGATTGGTGTGATGTTAAAGAGATTATCTATAATGTTTGTAATCGATTAACAGAAGAATTAAACCAACATAAATTAGTCATTTCTGCCGATGAGAATTTACCACTTTTCAAACTCGATTATGGTTTGATGGAACAAATTCTCTACAACCTTATTTATAACGCGGCACAATATACTCCAAAGGGTGCCAAAATAAATATTGAAGTCAAATATGAAGTCGATACCGATTATGATAGGCATTTGGATGTGATTAAAAAATGCATTATCACAATTACAGACGATGGTTATGGTTTTCCTGAAGCCGAAATTGACAAAGCATTTGATAAATTCTATCGTTTGCAAAATTCAAAAACTGGCGGAACTGGTTTGGGGCTTTCTATCGTAAAAGGTTTCGTAGAATCGCAACACGGAACTATAACGTTGAGAAATGCTGAAGAAGGGGGAGCTGTTTTCGAAATGGTTTTTGCGGTGGATTGTTTACCAACTAATACTGTAGAATATGAGTAATAATTTTTCCATATTAGTCATTGACGACGAAAGTCAAATCAGAAAGCTTCTTGAAATTACGCTCGAAGCAAACGGTTACAAATTGTTGTTTGCAGTAAATGGTAAAGAAGGAATCACCATGGCTGCTAGTCATCAGCCCGATTTGATTTTGCTCGATTTGGGTTTGCCAGATCAAGACGGTCAAATAATTTTGAAGAAACTACGCGATTGGTATCAAAATCCGATTATCATTTTATCTGTAAAAAGTGCTGAAGAAGAAATTGTAAAAGCTTTAGACAGCGGCGCCAATGATTATCTGACCAAACCTTTTAGAATACAAGAACTTTTAGCCAGAATAAGAACCGCTTTGCGTGGCAATTTTAATCAAAGTCAGGAACCAATAATTGTTTTTGGTGATATTACTGTCGATTTTGTTTCCCGAATTATCAAGCTGAAAGCTGAAACTGTTAAACTCACAGCAACCGAATACAATCTGTTTACGTTGCTTCTAAAAAATGATGGACGTGTACTGACGCATCAATATATTCTGAAGGAAATCTGGGGAAATGCGTATGCTGAACAAACACAATATCTTAGGGTTTTTGTCGCACAACTTCGTAAAAAAATTGAAGAGGATCCCAACCGTCCAAAATACATTCTAACCGAATCGGGTATAGGTTATCGCTTTAACTCCGGCTAATATCTAAAATTTTATCGTTTTCAATACCATCAGTGAAATATGCCAAAAGCATCCACTAAGGATTTCTTATGCTTTTTTTCTAACAATCTAAAAAATCTAAATAATGAACAATCTTTCCAATTATCAAAAAGTCACAGCAGTAACGCTTCTCGTCGCACTTGGTATCATTTATGGCGATATCGGAACTAGCCCTTTATATGTAATGAAAGCCATTATTAGCGAGAAACGAAATATTTCAGAACTTTTAGTTTACGGAGGTGTTTCTTGTGTATTTTGGACGCTGACTTTTCAAACGACTTTCAAATATATTTTTCTGACGCTTTCTGCTGATAATCATGGGGAAGGCGGAGTGTTTTCGCTTTATGCTTTGGTAAAACGTTTTGGCAAAGGAAGATTAGTAATTCCAACAATTCTTGGTGCTACAACTTTATTGGCCGACGGGATTATAACACCGCCAATCTCGGTAGCATCTGCAGTAGAAGGACTTAGCGATGTAATTCCCAATATTCCAACTA
>JAYVNT010000356.1:0-12502 GCA_043758285.1 Flavobacterium sp. | reverse complement strand
AAGAGAATAAAGTTGTAAACGATGCAAAAGCATTGGCGGAGACTTTAAAAGCTATCGAAATTAAAATTACAGCAAAAGCTGGTGGAGAAAAACTATTTGGTTCAATCACTAACATAGATATTGCTGCGGCATTAGAAAAAGGTGGTCAAACTGTTGATAGAAAATTTATCACTAGTGGTGTAATAAAACGTACAGGTAAATATACTGCAACTGTGAGACTTCACAGAGATGTAGTGATTGAATTGCCATATGAAATTGTAGCTGAAGTTTAATATCTCTCGCTATACAATTACTAAATCCCGATGCGAATCGGGATTTTTTTTTAACCTGAATTTATTTCAGGTTCTTTTTTAAAGTTTAATTATTCAGTTATTAATGAGATACTGAAACAAGTTCAGCATGTATGAAATACAAAAGATTAACCAAAGAACAGTTTGAAGAATTGCATAAGGAATTTACAAACTTTCTAGCAACACAAGCTATAGATAAAGGGGAATGGGATAAAATAAAAACCCAAAAACCAGAAGTTGCAGAACAAGAACTAGATGTTTTCTCTGATTTGATTTGGGAAGGCGTTCTTACCAATGCTAATTATTTAGAGCATTTTTCTAAAAACCATATATTCCTTTTTCATTGCCAAGAAAAATTAATCCAATCTATTGTTTTAAAAGCTTTAGAACCACAAGTTGATTTTATGGAAAAGAAAGGTTTGCAATGGTTGAGTGATAATTTATTTACCGATACAGTTGAAATTCATATGGGTAAAAAGGAATATCAAGAAGAACGTAATAAAGCCATTTTTGATTTGATAACTGAAGGTGCTATTTTGAGTGACGGACAATTATATCTTCAAATCAACGGGATTATTCAATCTTAGTTTTTAGCTATTTTCAAAATATTTTGGCTATTTTAGTACTTTAATTCTAGAACTAAAATAGCCATTTTTTATGGATGCTTTTCAATCTATTCAATTGCTTCGCACTGAACTCAATCAGCACAACCATAGTTATTATGTGTTAGATACTCCAACGATTTCTGATTTTGAATTTGACCAAAAATTAAAACAACTTCAAGAATTAGAAAACCAATATCATGAATTCTTTGATGAAAATTCTCCAACACAAAGAGTTGGCGGCACAATTACTAAAAATTTCAACACAGTAGTTCACGATTACCGAATGTATTCCTTGGATAATTCCTATTCGAAGGATGATTTATTTGATTGGGAAAATAGAATTCAAAAAGTTCTCGGAAATGTTCTATTGCAATATACTTGCGAATTAAAATATGACGGAGCATCAATTTCTATAACATATGAAAACGGAAAATTAAAACGCGCGGTTACTCGTGGTGATGGCTTTCAAGGCGATGATGTGACCAATAATATTAAAACTATCAAATCAATTCCATTACAACTGAAAGGAAATAATTATCCTGATAAGTTTGATATTCGTGGTGAAATCATTTTGCCTTTTGAGGGTTTCGAAAAAATGAATCAGGAGTTGATTGAAATTGGCGAAACGCCTTATTCAAATCCAAGAAACACCGCTTCTGGAAGTTTGAAACTGCAGGACAGCAGCGAAGTAGCCAAACGTCCATTAGAATGTTTGCTCTATTTTATTGTTGGTAATAATTTGAATATTGCTTCACAATATGAAGGTTTGGAAGCAGCCAGAAAATGGGGTTTTAAAGTTCCAAAAGAAGCAAAACTTGCCAATAATCTTGAGGAAGTTTTTGAATATATAAATTATTGGGATTTACATCGACATGATTTGCCTTATGAAACGGATGGCGTTGTCGTCAAAGTAAATAGTTTTCAGCAACAAGACGAATTGGGTTATACCGCTAAATCGCCACGTTGGGCAATAGCATACAAATTCAAATCAGAACAAGTTGCTACTGTTTTAAATTCGATTTCGTATCAAGTGGGAAGAACGGGGTCAATAACTCCTGTTGCCAATTTGCAACCCGTTCAATTGGCTGGAACGATTGTAAAACGTGCCTCGTTGCACAATGCTGATCAAATAGCAAAATTAGATATTCGTGTTGGAGATACTGTATTTGTTGAAAAGGGTGGCGAAATTATCCCAAAAATAATTGGCGTTGATTTGTCGAAAAGACCAAGTAATTCCGAAATCACACAATACATCACGCATTGTCCAGAATGCAATTCAGAATTGGTGCGAACCGAAGGCGAAGCCAATCATTATTGTCCAAATTTTTATGGTTGTCCGCCGCAGATTATTGGCAGAATTCAGCATTATATTTCCAGAAAAGCGATGGATATTGAAGGTCTTGGTGGCGAAACTGTTGCTTTGCTGTTCAATAATGGATTAGTAAAAGATTACGCTGATTTATACGAGTTGACAGTTGACCAAATTTTACCATTGGAACGAATGGCACAAAAATCGGCAGAAAACTTAGTGAATGGCGTTCAGAAATCTAAGGAAATTCCATTTGAGCGCGTTTTGTATGCACTCGGAATTCGCTATGTGGGTGAAACGGTTGCTAAAAAATTAGCCAAACATTATAAAAGTATTGATGCTATCTCCACGGCTTCTTTGATGGATTTGATTTTAGTAGACGAGATAGGAGAGAAGATTGCTCAAAGTGTTATCGAGTTTTTTGAAAATCATGAAAATGTCAAAATCATTGAACGACTGAAACAATTTGGTATTCAATTAGAATTGGTTGAAAAATTTAATCCAAATGCAACCAACAAACTGGAAGGCAAAACCTTTGTGGTTTCGGGTGTTTTCGAGAAATTCTCGCGAGATGATTTGAAAAAAGCCATTGAAGATAATGGTGGAAAAGTGGGAAGTTCTATTTCTGCCAAAACAGATTATGTCATTGCTGGCGAAAATATGGGTCCAGCAAAGCTTGAAAAAGCCAATCAATTAAAAATTTCGATAATTACTGAAACTGATTTTCTGACCCTGATTACCAATTAGAATAGTATAACTATTGAGCAGGCAGACAAAAAAAATGTTAGTTTTTTCAACCCGCACCACCTGGAATATTATAAATAATATAGTCGTTATATTTTGCTTCCTCTCTAGTTACCCAATAATCCTTGGCGGAATCAAACACTTCCACAATTTTTTTGTAAAGCAAATTGCCAAGTTCGATGCGGTCTTCGGTGGCAATTTCGCGCTCACGTATGGCATCGTCCTGGGCACCAATACTAGTGTCGAACTGAGTTACAATTACATTTAAGTCCGCAATTATAGCTACCGTCAATCCTTTGTCAGCAAGAGCTGGTTGCATAATCGTTGCCACACGCACTACCCGTTTGCCAAGTTTTAGCAAATCATTATCATTCATTTCGTTCATTCCGATAGTACCAAACCTGCGGTACTTACCAGAGTTTTCGCCAAAGCCGTTTTTAGCTCGCACCATTATCGAACGCACCACCACTTTTAAATCATCGGCGGTTTTATTCTTTGTTTCGGTGGTAACCATAGCGTGTCCTTCATATTCCTCATCCGAAGGGAAGTCTTTTAATGCTTCTGTAGTTGTACTGATAAATGTTTTGGTAGCGGCATCTATACCATAAGTGGCAAGCTCGGCAGCATCACGGGTGATGAGTGCCACGGCAAGGTCGCCCAACTGCATCAAGGCACCATACGACATATTAAATACGGGTTTAACTTCTGATTTTCTCATTTGTTATAATTTATACAAATATATTTAACATTTTTTAATCGGCAAATAAGCAACAAATTTTAATTTTTACTTTAAAATTGTTTTTTTTGCTAATAAAAATAGTGTTATTACTAATAAAATTTATTTTAATACTACTAAAATAAATATTTATTTTAATAAATTGTATAATAGTACTAATAAAAATTTAATAATTGCTAACAAAATGTTAGTCCGCACTAACAAAATGAGTAAGTTTATTAGTGCGGACGAACATTTTGTTAGTAAAAAGAATAATTTTTATTAAAACTGAAAAATTTGCAGGTAAAATGCAACCCAAACCATTACTAATTTTAATGACGCAACAGTCTACTTTGTGGTAATTTGAGTAATTTGAAGTTGTAAAGATGCTTGGTATAAATAGCGGACAGGCATTTAAGAATTTTACTGTATCCGAACCTATTTTAATTAATGTTTAATAATCAATTGCTTTTTAGAAATATTAGACTATTTTTATTTGCGATTAATTTTTATCTTAAATAGTGACTTACAAAAAATGAAAATCTCTTTGCTAAATAATCGAAAGAAACTCTCAAATCTATTACTTGCCTCATTTTTTATGGTGTCATTAATAGAAATCTTTGCAGAATGTAATGAGAATAAACTTTTAATTTGGATTACTAAACCGCTTATTCTTCCGTTTTTAGTTGGGTATTATTTGAGCATGACTAAAAAGAGGAACAATTATTTTCTGGCAGCAATTTTTTGTAGTTGGATTGCTAATTTGCTTTTTATAGAAGATACTTTAGAATGGATAATTTATGCTTCTGTTTTCTTTTTAATTTATAAAATTCTGATTATTTATATCGTATTAAGCAAAGTAAAAATGCCAAGTTTACTACCGTTGATTATAGGTTCTATGCCTTTTGTCTTTATTTATGCAACTGTTTGCTTGTTATCATTTGAAGCTATGGGCGATAACCTTTATTTGTTCTTACTACATGGAATATTCACCATCTTTTTAGGCGGGTTAAGTCTTGGAAATTATATCATGGATTTGAATAAATCAAATTTTGTTTTATTTTTAAGCACAATGCTCTTTGCTTTGACGCAATTTATTTTTGTGCTGATAGTATTTTATAACCCCGTATACCTCTTTCATGCTTTGGCAATGGTCCTGTTTGTAATAGGGCAGTTTTTGTTGACAAAATTTATATTCTTGATTGAAAATAGTGAAAGTAACTATGAAGTTATTACTGATTTAGGTGAGAATACCTAAATTTAAAAAAACCATTTGATGCAAAAAAAAGAAACTATAATAAAATCATTAACGATATGTTATTTCGTGATAGCTTTTCTTGAAGTTATTGCAGAGTACATGGTAAACAGACCCATAATCTGTGCATTGAAGCCAATAATCCCATTGGTTTTAATTGTACTTTACTATATAGAATCTGATAATAAAAATATACTTTTTATAGTGGCGATACTTTTATCATTAATTACAAATATCCTCTTTATACCAAATACACCAACCTATTTGTTTTATGGTGTATTGGTTTTCACCCTTCACAGAATTTTTATTATTTATTTAATATTTCTATTTCAAAAAATAAAAGATTTTATCCCTTTAATAATTGCAACGGCACCTTTTTTACTGATATTCTTTTATTTGTTTTCTGAAACACCGGAAATACCAGCCAATAGTGTTTACATCTTAATATTTCAAAATCTATTAATATCATTATTTGCAGGAATAGCGCTTTCGAGTTATTTTATGAATGATAATAAACAAAATTCTGTACTCTTAATTAGCGCACTGCTCTTTGTGATGCTGCAATTTGTGGTATTTGTAGAAAAATATTTTTTGGTAAACGAATTTGAGGAATTGTTTAGACCATTGGCAATGACATTGAATGCTTTGGCATTTTTTGCCTTTTATAAATATGTAGTCATTGCGGAAAAATCAAACAATAATAGACTTGCCTAATGCTGTTTTTGAAACATCATTATCAAAATAAAAATCAATTCTGCCAAGATTTATCCCGTAACAGCCCACTTGGTTAACCAAAACATCTTTACTGTCAGCATTTTTTAAAACAGTTGGTTTGTCCAAGAAGGTGTGCGTATGCCCACCAATAATCAAATCGATATCTTTGGTCAAAGCGGCCAATTTAACATCGCTAATTTTATCAGGGTCATTTTTATATTGGTAGCCAATGTGCGAAAGACAAATGACCAAGTCGCACTTTTGCTCATGTTTTAAAATTCGAGCCATGTCTTTTGAAATTTCTATCGGATCATGATAAATGGTTTCCTTATAATTTCGTTTATCTACTAACCCATCAAGTTCAATTCCAATACCAAAGACACCCACTTTAATTCCCTCTTTATAAAATATTTTATAAGGTTTCACATGACCATCCATAACGGTATTTTTGAAATCATAGTTGGCATTAACAAATTCAAAATTGGCATTGGGTAGTTGTTTGTACAATCCTTCAATTCCGTTATCAAAGTCATGGTTTCCAATGGTTGCCAAATCATATTTCATCATGCTCATCAGTTTGAATTCTAGTTCGCCACCATAATAATTGAAATAAGGCGTGCCTTGAAAAATATCGCCGGCATCGAGCAGTAAAACATTAGGATTTTCTTTTTTAATAGTTTCAATCAAAGCAGCTCTTCGAGCAACACCACCCATATTTGGATTTTTAGGATGCGTCGGCGGAAATGGATCAATATAACTATGAACATCATTCGTGTGTAGTACTGTCAAATGTTTTGTATCGACAGTTTTAAAACTACTAAGCGATAAGCCGCTAAGTCCTAATAAGGCAGAACTGGCAACACTTTTTTGGATAAAATCTCTTCTTTTCATGATGTTATTCTTTGGTAATTCTAATGTCCTTGTGAGCAATAATCGTTTTGTTCTCTTTGAAATAATCAATAATTATATTTCTAAGTTTATAGTCTAGATTGTATTTCTGAATTGCTTTTTTGAAGAAAAGCATGTTGTCATTACCATAAGCCAGATAGTCAGAAGTGGCAACATAATAGATTTTATCATTATCCACAGGTTTTCCTTGTACTAAAATATTTTTAGGTTTATTTTCTTTGTCAATAGTAAAAGTCATTCCCTGCAAAGGATGTGGTTTCTTTTCGGTGATGATATAATTCACGATTTCTAAAACCTGTTCTCCCTTAAGCGCAACGACCACAGCATTGTTTTCGAAAGGCATAATCTCAAAAGCATTTCTTGCTGTTACATCTCCTTTTGGAATAATGGTTCTGATACCACCATGGTTTAATACACAAATATCGACTGATTTTTTTTCACGCAATTGAAACACTTTGTTTGATTTTTCAAAAGTAATATCGGCTAAAAAGTTCCCCATTGGTGTTTGCCATTCACCTGATTTATCGATGGTTTCTGGGGCGTTGGCAAATACAATATTCAAATCGGCATCAATTTTTTCACGATAGGGTTTAATAAAATTTTCAATGTCAGCAACTTCAAGATTTTTGTCGTTTATACCAATCTCTTTACCTTCAATTTTGGTAACAGCATATTTCTTTTCGGCACAAGAAATAAAAGTTAAAAATGTTAATAATAAAACAAAATGCTTTAATTGAAAGGTATAGTTTTTTAGTTTTACCATCGGTTTAGGTACTTATTTTAGTAAATTTGTAAATCAAGTAAAAGTAATATGTTTTTAAATTACATCAAGGATTTTTCAACAAAAAAAATAGTTAAAAATAGCTTGTCAAATGTTAAAAATTTAGCTTCTGATAAAGTAATAAAAACAGTTGGAATTATTTTTGACGAAAGTTATTTTTATGAGAGAGAGGCATTAGTAAAGGAATTAATTCAACACGGAATTGTTGAAAACAACATTAAAGTACTCGTTTACAAGGATAAAATAAAGAAGAACGATGTTTTTGATTATCCCATTTTTAGTTACAAAGACTTGAGTTGGCACGCAACTTTTGATAAAAAAGAAGTTAATGATTTTATCAAACAACCTTTTGATTTATTAATTGATTATTACGACACTGAAAAAGTTGCCTTACTTTTGGTTTCTCATTTATCTAAAGCGAGTTTCAAAGTAGGTTTTGCTTCCATTGATAAAAGATTACATCATTTTATGATAAATACAAATGCCGAAAACTATAAGGTTTTTACTGATGAATTATTCAAATATTTAAAAATTCTAAACAAAATATAACATGCAATCATTAATTGGAACTGGAGTTGCGCTTGTTACACCATTCAAAAAAGATTTTTCGGTAGATGTTGAATCTTTGAAAGCTATAGTAAATTTTCAAGTCAATAACGGAATTGATTATTTGGTAGTACTAGGAACAACTGCAGAGAGTGCAACACTTTCAAAAACTGAAAAGGCACTGGTTATAAAAACTATTGTTGATGCTAACAAAGGAAGATTGCCTCTAGTGCTTGGCGTTGGAAGTAACAATACTGCTGAAGTTGTAGAAGAATTAAAATCAGGCAATTTTTCTGATTTCGTTGCAATTTTATCTGTTTCACCTTATTATAATAAACCAACACAAGAAGGAATTTACCAACATTTCAAAGCCATTTCCGAAGCATCTCCAATTCCGATAATTTTATACAATGTTCCTGGAAGAACTTCCTGTAACATGTTGCCATCAACTACTATAAGATTGGCAACTGATTTTAAAAATATTGTAGCCGTGAAAGAAGCAGCTGGAGATATTGTTCAAGCAATGAAATTGATTCAAGATAAACCAAAAGATTTTTTAGTAATTTCGGGCGATGATATGATTGCCTTACCAATGATTTTGGCTGGAGGTTCTGGCGTTATTTCTGTAATTGCACAAGGTTTTCCAAAACAATTTTCAGAAATGGTTCATCTTGGTTTGAATAAAAGAGTAGAAGAAGCTTATAAACTACATTACCTTCTAGCTGATTGTATTGACTTAATATTTGAACAAGGAAATCCAGCGGGAATTAAAGAATGCTTTAAATCATTGGGATTGTCGGAGAATGTAGTGCGATTGCCGTTAGTAAATGTTGATCAAAATTTGGCGAATCATTTGCTTAATTTTACCAATAAAATTTCAAAAATATAGATTTTTTGAAGTTGAAAAAAATATTTTGTATTCCACAATTAATAACTAAATTTGCAGTTGATTTTTAGGACACAAAGACTGTTTAAATCAACTGAATTAAATAAAATAAATGAAGAAATTTTTAGCCCTTTTCGCAGTTTTTATAATTATATCGTCTTGTAGTGATTACCAACGAGCATTAAAATCCGATGATGTTGCTGTAAAATTTGTATCAGCTACAAAAATGTACGAAGCAAAAAAATATGGTAAAGCCATTCGTCTTTTTGAACAAATTGCTCCAGCATATAAGGGTAAACCATCTGCAGAAAAAATGTTTTATATGTATTCACAATCATTATATAGAACTAAACAATATTATTTAGCTGGTTATCAATTTGAGAGTTTTGCTTCGAGTTACCCAAAAAGTGAAAAAATTGAAGAAGCTTTTTTTTTAGGTGCTAAGTCATTTACGTTTTTATCTCCTGTGTATAGTTTAGATCAAACTGATACCAATAAAGCAGTTGAAAAACTTCAAAACTATATTGATACTTATCCAGAGGGTAAAAATTTTGCAGAAGCAAACTCACTGGTAAAAGGATTGAGAGAAAAATTGGAGAAAAAAGCATTTGAAAACGCAAAGATTTACAACACAATTTCGGATTATAAAGCTGCAATGGTTGCTTTTGATAATTTTATTATAAATTTTCCTGGAACAGCTTATAAAGAAAAAGCTTTATATTTCAAGTTAGATTCTGCTTATTTATTAGCTATAAATAGTGTTCCTGCTAAAATGAAAGAACGGCTTGAAAATGCAAAAAATGCATACCAAGGATTAATAAAATTTAAAGCAGACACAGAATACAAATCAAAAGCTGACGAAATGCTAGCCCGAATAGATAAAGATTTACAACAATTTTCTAAATAAAAGAGTCATGGATTTAAAAAAGACGAATGCACCAGTAAACACAATTACTTATAACAAAACTGTGATTGAAGAGCGTACTGGCAATGTTTATGAGGCGATTACAATAATGGCTAAAAGAGCAAATCAAATCAATTCAGAAATCAAAAAAGAATTAACCGAGAAATTAGAAGAGTTTGCTACTTACAACGATTCACTTGAAGAAATCTTTGAAAATAAAGAACAAATTGAAGTTTCTAAGTACTACGAAAAATTACCAAAACCGCATGCATTGGCCGTTCAAGAATGGCTGGATGACAAAATTTATTACAGAGATATCACAAAAGACTAATTAAGATGTCTGTTTTAAGCGGTAAAAAAATAGTACTGGGTGTTTCTGGTGGAATTGCCGCATACAAAACAGCAACATTAGTGAGGTTATTTATAAAAGCAGGTGCACATGTCCAAGTGATAATGACACCTGCTTCTAAGGATTTTGTAACGCCTTTAACATTGGCTACACTTTCAAAAAATCCCGTTCATTCAACATTTTATAACGACGAAGACGAGAATGCACAATGGAATAATCACGTTGAATTAGGTCTTTGGGCTGATTTGATGGTTGTTGCACCAGCAACAGCAAATACGTTGTCCAAAATGGCAAACGGTAATTGTGATAATCTTTTAATAGCCACTTATCTTTCTGCTAAATGTACAGTCTATTTTGCACCAGCAATGGATTTAGATATGTACAGACATCCCTCAACTATTACCAGTTTCCATGCTTTAAAACAATTCGGAAACATCATTATTCCTGCTGAAACGGGAGAACTCGCTAGCGGATTATCTGGAGAAGGAAGAATGTCAGAACCTGAAAATATTATAGCTTTTCTTGAAAAAGATTTGGAAAGTAAACTACCTTTAAGAGGAAAAAAAATACTTATTACTGCTGGACCAACTTATGAAGCGATTGATCCAGTTCGATTTATTGGGAATCATTCATCAGGAAAAATGGGTTTTGATATCGCTACGAGTGCAGCAAATCTTGGAGCAGAAGTTATTTTAATTTCTGGACCAACAAATTTATCGCTTCAAAATTCGAATATTAATCTGATTCGAGTTACTTCGGCAAAGGAAATGTATGATGTTTGTCATGAACATTTCAATTCAACTGATGTTGCGATTTGTGCCGCTGCAGTTGCAGATTATAAACCAAAATTTGTTGCTGAGCAAAAGATAAAAAAAGCAGACGCCTCGTTAACAATCGAGCTTGAAAAAACTCAGGATATATTAGCTTCGTTAGGAAAAATTAAGCAAAATCAATTTCTAATTGGATTTGCTTTAGAAACTGAAAATGAAATTGAAAATGCAAAGCTGAAAATTCAGAAAAAAAACCTAGATTTGATTGTTTTAAATTCGCTACAAGATGATGGTGCAGGTTTTGGGAAGCCAACCAATAAAATTACATTTATCGACAAAAATTTTGTGGTTGAACCAATGGATTTAAAATCGAAAGAATTGGTCGCAAACGATATTATGAATAAAGTAATTTCACATTATGAAAAAAATAGTTAGTTTTCTTTTTTTACTTTTTGTTGGAGTAATGCAAGCACAGCAGTTAAATTGTTCCGTTCAAATTAATTCGGATAAAGTTACGACAGCCAATAATCAGATATTTAAAAACTTAAAAATCTCAATAAGTGATTTTGTAAATAAAACAGATTGGACTGGAGACGAATACAAGCAAAATGAGAAAATAGCATGTTCGATGGTTATAATAGTGGACAGCTACGAATCAAATCAGTTTTCAGCAACAATACAAGTGCAATCTACAAGACCAATTTTCAATTCGACTTATGAATCGCCTGTATTTAACTACAATGACAAAGATTTTAGTTTTAGATACGTTGAATTCGAAAGTTTGCAATTTAACCCATCTAATTTTGATTCTAATTTAGTTTCTGTTTTAGCTTATTACAGTTATATGATACTTGGTTTTGATGCCGATACCTATTCTTTATTGGGAGGAAATAAAAATTATGAAGTAGCACAACAAATACAATCCGTAGCACAACAAAGTGGTAATAAAGGTTGGAATCAATCAGATGGAAATCAAAATAGGTATTTTTTAACGGCTGATATTCTTAGCGGTACTTATGATGCTTACAGAGAAACTTTGTATCAATATCATAGAGAAGGTTTAGATGCCATGATTACTGATGTAAAAGCATCAAAAAATAAAATTATTGGCGCAATAAAAACATTATCAAAGTTGTATAATATTCGTCCCAACGCTTTTTTAACCAGAGTATTTTTTGATGCAAAAGTTGACGAGTTAGTATCTATATTATCAGGTGGTCCAAAAGTTTCTTTAACCGAAACAATAGATGATTTAAATAAATTATCACCACTTAACACAGCTAAATGGGCAGCAATTAAGTTATAATTAGTATATTTATTACTTAAACTTTCCTTCATTTTCTCGAACATGATTACATCATTATACATTGAAAACTTTGCCCTAATAGAAAAATTAGATATCAATTTTTCAAACGGATTTTCAATCATAACTGGTGAAACCGGCGCAGGAAAATCAATACTTCTTGGCGCATTAGGTTTAGTTTTAGGAAAACGAGCCGATTTGACTTCACTTAAAAATAAAAGCGAAAAATGTATTGTTGAAGCCAATTTCTCAATCGGGAAATACAATCTTGAACCTTTCTTTGAATCCAATGATTTAGATTATGAGCAAGAAACTATCATTAGAAGAGAAATTCTTCTTTCAGGAAAATCAAGAGCATTTGTAAATGATAGTCCGGTTAATCTTCAACAACTGCAAGATTTAAGTTTTTATCTAATAGATGT
>JAYVNT010000355.1:0-4122 GCA_043758285.1 Flavobacterium sp. | reverse complement strand
ACAAAACCAAAATAGTATGATAAGCAACTCAGAATTTGGAAACATCTCATTTGATTTACCAAAAAATCAATCAAATGTGATTAAAGTAATCGGAGTTGGTGGCGGTGGAAGTAACGCTATCAATCACATGTTCAAGCAGGGAATCAAAGGCGTTGATTTCATCGTTTGCAACACAGACTCACAAGCACTTCAAAACAGCCCTGTGCCTAACAAAATTCAACTGGGAGTTTCCTTGACCGAAGGACTTGGTGCTGGAGCAAACCCTGATGTTGGACAACAATCAGCAATTGAAAGCATTGGTGACATCGAAAAGATGTTGGATGCCAATACTAAAATGGTTTTTATCACCGCAGGAATGGGTGGCGGAACAGGAACCGGAGCTGCGCCAGTAATCGCTCAATTGGCAAAAGAAAGAGGCATATTAACCGTTGGAATTGTAACAAAACCGTTCCAATTCGAAGGGAAAGTGCGTTATGAACAAGCCTTGTTAGGTGTAGAAAAATTAAGATCTCAAGTAGATTCTTTAATTGTTATCAATAACAATAAATTGAGAGAAGTATACGGAAACCTTGGATTCAAAGCCGGATTTTCAAAAGCTGACGAAGTGTTGGCTACCGCATCTCGCGGTATTGCAGAAGTAATTACGCACCACTACACGCAAAATATTGATTTAAAAGATGCTAAAACGGTATTGTCTGACAGTGGTTCGGCCATTATGGGTTCTTCTACCGCAACAGGTGATAACCGTGCTAAAGAAGCCATTATCTCGGCTTTAGATTCTCCGTTGTTGGATGATAATAAAATTGCTGGTGCCAAAAACGTATTGTTGCTTATCGTTTCGGGCTCTAACGAAATTACTATCGACGAAATTGGAGAAATCAATGACCACATTCAGTCAGAAGCCGGATATGGTGCTAACATTATCATGGGTGTTGGTGAAGACGAAACCTTAGGCGAAGCTATTGCAGTTACTATTATTGCTACAGGTTTTAATGTAGAACAACAAAACGGAATTGTAAACGCCGAGATTAAGAAAATTGTTCATGCCTTGGAGGATGATCAAAAATTGGTTCGCGATTTAACGCAGAAACCAGTTGAAGTTTTTCAATCAATAGTTGAGACTCCAAAAGAAGTCATTGAAGAAAAAATCGTTTTTGAATTAATCGAAGATGAACCAGAAATAGAAGTTCCTCTAGCTATCGAAGCTCCAGTAGTTGTTGCTGCCATCGATGAAAACGAATTGATAGCGATGAATCATTTCATCAGAAATCTAGATGTAACCTTTGAAATTGTATCACCAATAAATGATATCGATTTCAAATTCACTACACCTGAGGTTAGAGAGATGAAGGTAATCGAGCCAAAAATTATTGAAAAAGAAGAAGAACAAATCACCTTCACTTTTGATATGCCAGCGATGCCTACATTCGAAAGAGTAGAAGAACTTGCGCCAGTCGAAGCCGTTGAAGAAAGCCGAATTGTTTTTGATTTGTCCGAATCAGTAAATGAAATTGAGGTTAACGAGCCAGTACAATTTGTCCCGATGACGGAACTTAACGAAGAAGGAATCATCAAATATTCTTTAGAAGAATACATGGAGTTAGAAGACAATTTGTTGAATTCAAAACCAGCAGCTACAGTAGTTGTAGAAGAGCCAGTTGCCGAAGAGTTGAACATTACCATGAAGCAAGTTGAACTATCAGCTACAAATTTTGCAACCTATTCAGAAGAGCTATCTCCAATGGAAATGACCATCGAAGAAACGTTGAAATTCAGAGCCGACGATAGAAGAAAGAAGTTAAAAGAGTTTAATTATAAATTCCATAACAACCCTTCAAAAATTGAAGAAATGGAAAAAGAACCCGCCTACAAGCGCAACGGAGTTGACCTGTCAAACAACCCTCAAAGCAATTCAAACTCAAGAATGTCAATAGGAACCGATAGCAACGACGATATGCAGTTGCGTTCAAACAACTCCTTCTTGCACGATAATGTAGACTAGAACACAAAGTTGTTCAATAAATAGGTAACCCGAAAATTTCATCACGATTTTCGGGTTATTTTTTGTTAGATTTATTTCGATGAATGAGCGATTGCAAATCAGAGCAATCGGGTTAACAGGGTTTAGTAAACAGACCAAAACGTCAACCGTTAAAAATTTTAGTTCCTATCGTTAATTGAATTACCTAGCTAATATAAAAATCACTTATACCTTATTCAGCTTCCTCTTTACTGTTTTCCATTGCTTCTACAACCCTTTCCTTATCATCTAAGGCATCTTCCGCCAGCGGAACACATCAAGAAGGTAGCGGAAATTTCCAAGAAATGAGTTTACACTATCTAATGACGACTCTCGCTTTTCACTAAAAGTAAATCAAAAAATATCATTTCCCGCTTATTTTTTTTACCTTCGCAAAGCATTTTAGAGAAACAAATGAATCTAAAAATCCAAGCAGTCTAACAAATCTAAAACATGAGTTTATCAACCCAAATAATGGAAGAAATCAAAAATGCCATGCGTGCCAAAGACACCATTGCATTAGAAGCATTGAGAGCCATCAAGTCAGAAATACTATTAGCCCAAACATCGTCAGGAGCAGCTGCAGAAATTACCGAAGATGATGAAATCAAGATATTGCAGAAATTGGTAAAAATGCGTAAAGACAGTGCCACTATCTTCACCACACAAAACCGTCCAGATCTTGCCGAACCAGAATTAGCACAAATTGCCATAATTGAAAAATTCCTTCCAGCACAACTTTCAGAAGCAGAAGTAGAAGCAATTATTGCCAAAATTATTACAGAAACAGCAGCTTCAGGAATGGCATCTATAGGAAAAGTTATGGGAATAGCTTCCGCACAACTTGGCGGCACAGCCGAAGGAAAAACTATATCGACGATCGTTAAGAAGTTGTTGACATAGACATTAAGGAATTAGGAATTGATATTTAGGAATTAAATTATAAAATCCTAAATCGAGAAATCCTTAATCCTAATTCAAAATTGGCTTCGTAGTTCAACTGGATAGAATATCAGATTTCGGCTCTGATGGTTGCAGGTTCGAACCCTGCCGAGGTCACAAAAAAAGCCAGAATCTCTTCTGGCTTTTTAATTTAATATTTTTGAAATTTAAAAATTTGTTAATTTCTTTAAATCACTTATGATTCGAGTTGGATTTTCAGCTTTGAAAACAAAGTTTCCTGCAACTAGAATATCTGCGCCAGCTTTTACTAATCGAACAGCATTTTTATCGGTAACACCTCCATCAATTTCAATTAATGTTGAAGCGTTCTTACGAGTTATTAATGCTTTTAGTTTTTCAATTTTCGAATAAGTGTTTTCAATAAAAGATTGACCACCAAAACCTGGATTAACACTCATAATACAAACCATATCAATGTCGTTTATTACATCTTCTAATAAATCGATATTGGTATGTGGATTTAGCGCAACTCCGGCTTTCATACCTTCTGCTTTTATGGCTTGTAAAGTTCGCTGAAGATGATTGCAAGCTTCATAATGAACAGATAAAACATTTGCACCTAAATCTGCGAAAGTCTTGATATATCTATCAGGATCAACAATCATCAAGTGTACATCAATTGTTTTTTTAGCGTGTTTGGTAATTGCTTCTAAAACCGGCATTCCAAATGAAATATTAGGAACAAAAACACCATCCATAATATCAATATGAAACCAATCAGCTTGACTGTTGTTAATCATTTCGATATCGCGTTGTAAGTTTGCAAAATCGGCAGCAAGAACAGATGGAGCTATGAGTGTATTTTTCATTTGTAGTGTTGTTTGGGCAAAGATAATTATATAATGCAGAATCTGAAACGAGTTCAGATTAAAAAAACAAAACTCCGGAAACCCGAGCGAAGCGAACAGACTGGAGTTTTGTTTGCCGTGCAAAAAACAAAACTCCGGTAATCAGCCGGAGTTTCAATCATCAATCAAAAAACGAACAGTTAATCAGACTGTTGTTATTGTTATAGTGTCACACTGAGCGCAGTCGAAGTGTTAACCTAAATATGTTTTTAAAATTTTACTTCTTGAAGTATGTTTTAATCTACGGATTGCTTTTTCTTTAATTTGACGAACACGCTCACGAGTTAAATC
>JAYVNT010000354.1:0-4122 GCA_043758285.1 Flavobacterium sp. | reverse complement strand
TAAATTGCTCTTGCTCGAGCTGTAGAAACATCATTTATATCGCTTATTAATTGGCAACAAATATGTCCTTGAATTTCAATTTTTAGTTTCGGGTTTTCTTCCAAAGCACAACGTAAGTCAATTAATGTAGGCTGCGATTTTGGGACAATACGTGCGGAATTGTTGAAAAAATAAATGTTGGGCAACGTAATGATTTTACCAACTTTAGAGCTTTTAATCTTTTTTGTCAATTCGCTTTCGGCTGGTAAAACTAGAGGTTCGGTGTAAAAAACAGTTACTTTTCTATTCTCAGCTTGAACTTTGGATTGTTTAAAATCTTTTCCAAAAGCTGTTTTTTCTAAATCTTTATTGAATTTCAAACCGCTTTTATCCAACAAAATTTGAACATTATCAATACGTCTTACTGCTAATTTTTTATTGTAATTTTTGGTGTCAATACTGTCGCAATAGCCCAATAATTTTGTGATTTCAACATTTTTGTTTTTGGCAATCCATTCATTGATTTCTAAAATTGAAGTTTGATTGGGGAAATCTTTATTGAAATCAAAAAAAACGTCTAGTTGTTTTTGGCCGTAGCCAAAGGAGGAAATCAATAAAACAATATAAACAAATAGCTTTTGCATATCAATTTTCTACGATTAAAATTTCGACTCTACGATTGGCAGCGCGTTCTTTTTCATCCTTTTCAGGCAAAGGATAAATTGGATCTGAACTTCCAAAACCTTTGTAGGACAAACGAGCACGTGAGATGTCATTGGCAATTAGAAAGTTATAAATAGCTCTTGCTCGCTGGGTCGACAAATCGGTTCTGTCAATTGGCATGCAACACAAATGCCCTTGGATTTCGATTTTCAAACTTAGTTTTTTTTGAAGTACTAAAAGTAGCTCATACAGTTTTCCACGAGACTCGGGAACAACTGCAAAGGTGTTGATTACAAAATTTAAGTTGTCTATTTTTAATTTTTCACCCGTTTTGGCCTCACCTATTTTTTTCATAAAAGCTCTATCGAGTTTGAATTCCGATTTGGTTCCGTTTGGGTTGTCGAAGACTAATTTTTCAGGATAAAACACTTCTGGTTTATGCTTTGTTTCGACAATTTCTTTTTTAATTCCAAGAATTTCATCTTCGCGAGGCAAGTCTTTTTCTAAGATACAATAGATGATTACCCTACGGTTTTCGGCTTTGTTTGGTGATTGATTGAAGCTTTCGCCAAAACTTCTAGTCTTAAAATCTTCTCTGATTTTGATTTGATTTTTAACACAATTGAAAATACAATTTACTCGTTTTTGAGCTAAGGTATCGTTGAAACCATTGGTTCCATCTTCATCTGTAAAGCCATGAATGGCTAAAATTTTGTTGTTTTTATTTTCTGAAATCCAGGTATTTAGTTTGGTAGCTTCTTTGGGGTTTAATTCGAATTTGTTACTGTCAAAATATATTGTGAATTGTTCCTGAGCATGGCAAGTGATCATGAAAAACAAAAGAAAAATAAAAGCAAAATATGTTTTCATAGGTTTAAAAAACAATCGAAAGTTACGCAAAATTGTTTTGAGTAATCAAAAATAAAGCCAACAATCTGTTTAAAAAAATTATATTTGTAGTCTAAAATCATAACAATGAAACAATTATTACTATTTTCTTTTTTGATTGCAACTATTTCGGTAAGTTCTCAGTCAGTGATACAGAGTGTTAATTCTGCTAGTATTATTGGCACAAGTAGTTCGGTGGCTGTAGGCGAGATTGTAGTAGTACCACAAAATCAATCGCAATCTAGTTCCGGAATTATTGGTCTTTTGGCACAGGTAAATCAAACTTTAGAAGTTCCTCAACTGGAATTAAGCCAAACAATCACGGTTTATCCAAATCCAACTACATCAACTATTTTGTTTAAAACAGATACAAATCTAGCTAATGAAAAAGTTTCGATTTTTAATATCTCGGGGCAATTAGTTTCTCAAAAACAACTTACTAGTGACAATGCTTTAGATTTATCTGAGCTTACTAATGGAGTTTATTTGATTCAATTCACAAACAAAAAAATCAGTTCATTTAAAATTATCAAACACTAATATGAAAAAATTATTACCATTATCAGCACTTTTCATTTCTATCTTGACTTTTGCTCAAGTTCCACAAGGAATATCGTATCAAGCAATTGCCTTAAATTCATCAGGTAATCCTGTTGTAAGTTCTAACGTTGGAATTCGACTTTCTATTTTAGATAATTCGGCGACTGGCACTGTTTTGTATACTGAAACTCACATAAAAACCACAAATCCACAAGGGTTATTTAATTTAGTTATTGGACAAGGAACGGTTACAACTGGAACTTTCAACACTATAAACTGGGGAACAAATTCTAAATTTTTAAAAGTTGAAATGGATGCTACTGGAGGAACAACTTATGCAACCGTTGGAACTACCCAATTGCTTTCTGTTCCTTATGCATTGGCAGCAGACAGTTTAGTTACTTCAGCTGGTGAAGGAATTACATTAGTTTCGCCAAACGGAACACCATATCAATTGACGGTTAATGATAGTGGAAATTTGTCTTTACCAACTTCAGCAACAACTGGAACAATTCCCAGTCAATTATTTATGTATGGAACTTTCAACACTTTTAATGCAGTTACTTCTTTATTATTGGGTAATAATGGCGGTAATTTTTATGGTTATAAATATTTAACGGCAGGAAGCCAAGTAAAGTTCTTGGCTGGTAATAATGCGAGCGCAACAGTGTATGGATTGAATTCATCTTTAATATTATCTATTGGAGGTAGTGCTTTTAATGTTCCTTCGAATGGCTATTATTTTATTGAAGTAGCTCCAGCTCCTCCATCCTTTAATACACTACTTCTCAATGCATCAACATTTGCACCTGAATTAATTAACCAATTTGGTTGTGTAATTATGTATCCAACATTTAACACGTCAACTAATATTTTTTCTTTTATTGCCAATGGAATTTCAACCAGCAATAACGAATTTATGTTCAATTTCCCTTTTAATGCATCAACAACATCGAGCTGTGGGGTTTTTGGTGATTTCCTTTCGGATGGTTCTCTTGATTATTTAGGCACTCATATATCTTTTCCAGGTGTAACATCTACACCAAAGAATTTTAGAGTTGATTTAATAATTAATTTTAATGGTAATGCTACTTATACTATTACGCAGATATAATTCCAAAATATATTTAATATAAATCCCGTCTCTTTTAAAACAAGACGGGATTTTTTTATTGCGTTAAGGATTGGAGCGAGTACCGTGTACTACGGAAAGCCTGACCCGAAGGGGAACGACCACTACATAAATTAAAATTATTTCGTAAACAACAACTCTCTGTATTTAGTCAATGTCCAAATTTCGTCATCAACAAGAAGTTCTAGTTTATCGCAATGCAATCTTATTTCGTCAAAATATGGTTTTACGTTGTCGCAATACATTTCGGCCATATTCTGAGCGTCAGTTAGAGCGTTTGCTTTTTTTCGGGCTTCGGTCATTTCTTCCACTTTAGTATTGATAGCTTCAATATGAGCTGAAATTTCTTTAATGATTGATATTTGTTCTTTAGCAATTTTTTCAAAATCTTTCCCGAATATATCTTTCAATCCACGAACGTTTTCAATCAATGTATTTTGATAACGAATAGCTGTTGGAATTACGTGATTGCGGGCGATATCGCCAAGAACTCGTCCCTCAATTTGGATTTTCTTTGTGTATTCTTCCAATTCAATTTCGTAACGGGCTTCTACTTCAACATGATTCATTACATTCAAATCTTTGAATAAGTCCAAAGCTTTTTTAGAAACCTTAGCTTTCAATGCCGCCGGTGTTGTTTTATGATTGCTCAGTCCACGTTTTTTTGCCTCTTTTTCCCAAGCTTCACTGTAACCATCCCCTTCAAAAAGAATATTTTTTGTTTCTTTAATATATTCTCTCAATACATTAAAAATTGCTTCGTCTTTCTTTAAATCTTTTTTCTCAATTAAAGCATCGACTTCTTTTTTGAAATCTTTTAATTGCTTAGCCACAATAGAATTCAACGTTGTCATTGCATTAGCGCAGTTAGCAGAAGAACCAACAGCACGGAACTCAAATTTGTTTCCTGTAAAAGCGAA
>JAYVNT010000353.1:0-12517 GCA_043758285.1 Flavobacterium sp. | reverse complement strand
AGTTGGTATTTCTGTATCTGAAGATGGAAGCTTGGACGACCCTTTTCATTTATTACCGAAAGTCATTGCCAATTTTAAAACCTTACCATATCTCATTATAGGTGGAATACTCGTACTAATAATTTTTGTGTGCATTGCTGCAACCTTTACACTTTCAAATGCAACAAGGGCGCTAGTTTCAACGGGGCTAAAGGCGCAGGGTATCGTCGATGACATGACCGATGAAACTTCTGTGCTGGTATCAGGAGGAACTGGTAGTGGCACATTTGCTTTTATTAAATTTAAAGATAAAGACAATGTAGAGCATACCATTAAATATTCTGTGGCAAAACCCTTTTCGGGTTTAGAGATTGGGGATACAGTTGAGGTTATATATCCAGCCGGATATCCCGATAGCGCAGTGGTAAACAATTGGATGGAATTATATTTTGTGCAATATTTTTTTGGCATAGTCAGTGCCCTGATGCTACTGGGTGTTTTTTTTGCCATTAGGACATGGATGCGAAGCTGATTTCTGTAATTTAGTAATAGTAACCGAGCGGTTTAATTAATTTTGTTTTGAGCGACTTCTTCAATTATTTAACCGACATTACATGCAGATATTAGGTGACGACACTACTGACAATGAGAGACAAAAGAATATACAAAATAGTGACCTATTGCATTGCGACAGTTTGGATTGCAAACGGACTTTTTTGTAAGGTTCTAAATCTGGTTCCCAGAGATGAACATATTGTTGCAAGAATTCTAGGTGAGGACTATTCCAGACCGTTGACAGTCCTAATCGGACTCTCAGAAATTAGTATGGCAATCTGGATAGTAAGTGGTTATAAAACAAATTTAAATGCTGTAACACAAATTATAGTTGTGGCGACAATGAATACGCTCGAATTTATTCTTGTCCCTGACTTGTTGCTTTGGGGAAAACTAAATGCACTCTTTGCATTTCTATTTATTGTAGTTGTTTATTGCAACGAATTTTATCTAAACAGAAAAAAGTCCAACTAAAACGATGCTATCATTTTTAAAAAACCATCCATTTGCAGTTGAAGCGTATTTTGAAAGTTCGCTGGTAGTGACATTTGCCGTTCCAAAAGAACAAATACAACCACTTATTCCAGAATGTTTTCAGCTTGACACATTTCAAGATAAATGGGCTTTCATAGCAGTAGCAATGGTTCAGACAAAAGACTTACGGCCAAAAGGGTTTCCTAAATTTATTGGAAATGACTTTTTTCTGATAGGCTATCGTGTATTTGTTCGTTACACAACTAATGCAGGTAAAAGTTTGCGTGGCTTATATATTCTAAAATCAGAAACAGACAAAAAGAAGATGGAGGTTATGGGGAACATATTTACCCATTACAAGTACACAACAACCGACATCAAGCAAGAGGAACAAAAAAACATAAAAGAAATAACATCAATTAATTCAAAGTTTAAAATCAAAATAGACAAATCGGAAGAAGAAATTGCATTGCCCGAACATTCCCCTTTCGCGGACTGGAAAGAAGCCAGAAGATTCGCGGGTCCTTTGCCATTTACCTTTACGTATAAAAAAGAAAGCAAAGAAGTTTTAATCATTGAAGGAGTAAGACAAAACTGGATACCAAATCCTGTAAAAGTGATTGATTATAATTTTGATTTTTTAAGTTCCCTCAAACTTGAAAATCCTGTTTTAGCAAATGCATTCCTAATTAAAAACATTCCATATTACTGGAAAAAAGGCAAAATAGAAATATGGAACAAATAAGAAAACCATTTCAAGGTGTATTAAATATTTTAAGTTTCAACCGACACTTTTATGTAATAGGTATTGGAGTTTTGGCTTTAATTATAATAAGCAATATAGTAATTGGATGGTCGGGTCTTTTGTATTGGTTGATTATAGCATCTTTTCTTTATGGCTTGATAATGCCTTTAATAGTATCTGCTTATGTGTATGATTTCTCTGGATACTATGATTTTCACTGGTTAAAAAATTGTACGGTTGCAGATTCAAGTACAAATCATATACTTAACATAAATGCTGGTTTTGATGAAACAAGTTTTATTATAAAAAATTATTTTCCGCAATCTGATTTAAAAGTATATGATTTTTACAATGCTAAACAACATACAGAACCCGCAATTATTAGAGCCCGAAAAGTAAGTTTAGTATATCCGAATACAGAGCAAATACAATCCAATAAAATACCTGAAAAAGATAAATCAGTAGATATTATCTTCCTTTTGTCAGCTGTGCATGAAATAAGGTCACATGATGAAAAAGTGTTATTTTTAAAAGAATGCCATCGGCTTTGCAAACCGAATGGGAAAGTCATTATGGTGGAACACCTAAGAGATTTTCCCAATTTTTTAGCATTCTCCATCGGATTTACTCATTTTTTCTCTCGTTCCGCATGGAGAAATGCTTTTGAACAAGCAGGCTTTGCCACATTTCAGGAAACCAAGTTTACACCCTTCATGTCTATCTTCAACTGTACACCTTAATCAAAATGGAAATACACCTCAAAATAATTGGCGCGCTATTAATAACTTTAGCATTAGTTCACATTGCCTTTCCAAAGTATTTTAACTGGAAAGAAAATCTTAAGTCTTTGAGTTTAGTCAATCGTCAAATGATGACAGTGCATACATTTTTCATAGCACTGACTGTATTTCTTATGGGTTTACTTTGCTTGACATCTTCAAACGAATTAGTGGAAACTAATTTGGGTAAAAAAATATCACTTGGACTCGGCGTATTCTGGACTATTAGACTAGTCATTCAGTTTTTTGGTTACTCGACTGACTTATGGAGAGGAAAGAAATTTGAAACACTAATGCATGTAGTATTTTCATTATTTTGGACATATTTAAGTTTCATATTTTTGTCAACATATCTCAATTGACAACGATAACATACTGTAACTACACAAGACCATCCCTTTGGTTTTAATACAAAAATCAAAACAGTCGCTAACAATTTCTTTATAGCACTTTCGTATAAAAATAGCAACCCAATCAACAACAGTAGCAGTTACAAAATGGGGGAATGTTTAATTTTTGATAACATATCCTTCTCTTGTAAATAGGTCTTTATCAAAGATAGAAATTAACCTTTGACATTGAATATCCCGCAAACATACTATCTTAAAAATCCATTAAACCACCTTTTCTATTCTACTACTACTATACTACTGTACTACTACTGTACTACTACTGTACTACTTGTGTACTAACAATGTACCAATTAAAAAACCATGGAATACTTCAAATGAAATATTTCTTGGGTTAAAATACAATACCAACGCAATAAAAAGCAGAAAATTCCGTTGTATATAAATACCGCTTTATAAAAAAACTATTTCCTATGCAAGAAAAAACTACATCCAACCAATGTAATACCAAACAAAATGAAAAGAATGGCAATCACAGCAAAAGACATCCAAATCATCGAGGGAAGAAGCGATAGATTTGGTCGTAAAAGAATAGTAGAAATAAAGCTGTCACTAAAAAAAGAACCACATCAAATAGTAACTATTGAAGAATATGCTATTTACGTAGGTGTTGATGTCAATGTAGTTTTGCAGTTTCTAAATATCCATAAATAAATAAAACTAAAATATTTTTACTACTTTTGCCCATCTTAAAAAAACAACTATATGGCTTCAATAACATTAGGCGGAAACCCGATTAAAACAAGTGGTGAGTTACCAAAAGTAGGTTCAAAAGCACCTAACTTTCAGTTAGTAAAAACCGATTTATCGGTTACCACTTTAGACGATTTTGCAGGTAGCAAACTAGTTTTAAACATATTTCCGAGTGTTGATACAGGAACTTGTGCTACTTCGGTAAGAACTTTTAATGCCGATGCGAGCAAATTAGAAAATACTAAAGTATTGTGTATCTCAAGAGACTTGCCGTTTGCACACAACCGCTTTTGTGGTGCTGAAGGATTAGAAAACGTTATTGGTTTATCCGATTTCAAATCAGGAAGTTTTGGGAAATCGTATGGTCTAGAAATCAATGATGGCATATTTTCGGGGTTACACTCAAGAGTAGTCATTGTTTTAGACGAAAATAGAATTGTAAAATATACCGAACAAGTTCCTGAAATTGCTGACGAACCAAATTACAAATTAGCTTTAGCTGCGCTATAACACGCCAATAATGGAATTCCAAAAAGACAACACCTTTTTCTCTGGACGGTTAAAAAGTATTGGTTATGCCATCAAAGGTGCTTTTAAACTAATCACCACAGAACATAGTGTCATGGTGCAGTCGTCACTAGCCGTGATACTAATAATTGCTGGCTTTGTGTTGCATATTTCAAGAGAAGAATGGATGATGCAAATCTTAGCATTTGGATTAGTATTAGGAATTGAAAGTCTAAACACCGCCGTAGAAAAAATCGCCGACTTTATTCATCCCGAATTCCATGACAGGATTGGCTTTATAAAAGACATAGCCGCAGGTGCTGTACTATTTGCAGCTACAGCAGCCATAGCAGTGGGTTTATTAATTTATGTTCCTAAATTTCTATAAACAGTCGAATAAATTTCTATTTTTATAGCGTTTATAACTAACCAATGGCAAAAACAGTAAAAAAAGAAACTTCCACCAAAACAAAAGAGCCACAATCGGACATTAAAATTCTGAAGACCAAAAAACAATACCGAATGCTATTCGGTTTTCTTTTAGTTTTGTTATCAGTTGCTTTTTTAGTTTCCTTCATATCGTTCTTTATCTCAGGACAAGCCGACCAAAGTGCTGTTACATCATTAACAGACCGAAATGAAACCGTCGAAAATTGGCTAGGCAAATTTGGAGCATACATTGCCGACTTGTTTATCTACCGCGGTTTTGGCGTTGCATCCTTCTTGTTTGTAAAACTCTTCTTTTTGAGCGGTGCTTTTTTAATACTTGATTTACCCATCAGAAAACTCAAAAACACCTGGTTTTGGGATTTGTTTGCCATTATTATAATCTCCATTACCTTTGGCTTCTTTGCCACTACATTGCCCGAATTAGGTGGAACAATTGGCTATGAAATGAATATATTCTTCCAAGATTATATCGGCAAAACCGGTACTTTTTTAGGATTAATATTTGCCATTGTCATCTATCTGATTTTCAAAATAAAAATATCACCCGATGCCATAAAATCATTCTTTGAGAAGAAACACAAGGACATCAAAGAAGATTTAAACGGATTAACCGCAAGCAATAATGGAACAGATTATAACTTAGAAGAGTTTGCCGTTAAAGAGGAAGAAGAGCTGGAACAACCAATCCTAAAGCCATCGCAATTCGAAATCAATAAAGAAGATTTAAAACCCACCATCCAAAATGCTTCCGAAATCAATTTAGAACCAACCATAAAAACAGTTACTCCTAATTCTGAACTTCAAATCATGGAAACTAAAGAAGAAGAATTTGTCATTGAAAAAGCCGCTGAAGAAGATGTTATTGAAGAAAACTTAGCCGCCAAACTCGTAGCTGACTTTGGGCTATTTGACCCAACATTGGAATTATCCAATTACAAATTCCCAACCATTGATTTATTAAAAGAATACAGTTCCATTGGAATAACGATTAATCAAGAAGAACTGGAAGAAAACAAAAACCGAATTGTAGAAACGCTAAAAAACTACAAAATCGATATTGCCCAAATCAAAGCCACCGTTGGACCATCAGTAACGCTATATGAAATTGTTCCCGAAGCTGGAATTCGTATTTCTAAAATAAAAAGTTTGGAAGATGATATTGCCTTATCATTAGCTGCCTTAGGTATTCGTATCATTGCGCCTATTCCAGGAAAAGGCACCATTGGTATTGAAGTTCCAAACAAAAACCCAACGATGGTTCCCATGCGAAGTGTTATTGGTTCGGCTAAATTTCAAGAAGCCGAAATGGAATTACCAATCGCTTTAGGAAAAACCATTTCCAATGAAACCTTTGTAGTGGATTTGGCAAAGATGCCACACCTTTTGATGGCTGGAGCAACAGGTCAAGGAAAATCGGTTGGTTTAAATGCGGTGTTAACTTCCTTATTATACAAAAAACACCCAGCCGAAGTAAAGTTCGTTTTGGTTGACCCAAAGAAAGTAGAATTGACTTTGTTCAACAAAATAGAACGTCATTATCTAGCAAAACTTCCCGATGATGGCGATGCTATTATCACCGATAATACGAAAGTAGTACACACCTTGAATTCGTTGTGTATTGAAATGGATAATCGCTATTCGTTGTTGAAAGATGCGATGGTTCGGAACATCAAAGAATATAACGATAAATTCAAAGCACGTAAACTCAACCCAGAAAACGGGCATCGTTTCTTGCCTTATATTATTTTGGTTGTCGATGAGTTTGCCGATTTGATTATGACTGCTGGCAAAGAAGTAGAAACACCTATAGCACGCTTAGCACAATTAGCGCGTGCTATTGGAATACATTTAATTATTGCTACACAACGCCCTTCGGTGAATGTAATTACAGGTCTTATCAAAGCCAACTTTCCAGCCAGAATAGCATTTAGAGTTACTTCAAAAATAGACAGTAGAACCATTTTAGACACGCAAGGTGCTGACCAATTGATAGGTCGCGGCGATTTATTGTTTTCAAACGGAAATGATTTAGTACGTGTGCAATGCGCCTTTGTAGATACACCCGAAGTAGAAAAAATTGTAGACTATATTGGTTCCCAAAAAGCGTATGCCAGTGCCTATCTGTTACCAGAGTATGTAGGTGAAGATGGTAGTAGTGTCAATTTAGAGTTTGATATTTCCGAAAGAGATAGCTTATTTAGAGAAGCTGCCGAAATTATTGTTACAGCTCAACAAGGTTCGGCATCATTATTGCAAAGAAAATTGAAATTGGGTTACAACCGCGCTGGTCGATTGATAGATCAATTAGAAGCAGCTGGAATTGTGGGTCAATTTGAAGGAAGCAAAGCGCGAAGTGTCAACATTACCGACTTAGCTTCATTAGAACAATTCTTCAATAATGAAAAAAACGATGATTAAAATAAACAAAATAGTATCGATTGCTATCTTATTTTTAGTAACTCTTACAGCTGCTGCTCAAGACAAAAAAGCAAAAGAGTTATTAGACCTAGTGACGGCTAAGATTAAAGGGTACGATAATATTACTATTGATTTTAAATACACACTCAACAATCTCAAAGAAAACATCAACAAAGAAAGCAAAGGAAATGTAATCATTCAAGACAATAAATTTGTGTTAGATTTCATGGGAGTTACCAAAATATATGATGGGAAAAAGAGTTATACAGTTGTGCCAGAAGATGAAGAAGTTACCGTTTCAAGTTTAAATGAAAAAGACGAAAATGCCATTACTCCTTCAAAAATGCTTACGTTTTTCAATAGTGGTTATAAATACACTTGGGATATTCTACAAGATGTAAAAGGGCGAAAAATACAGTACATCAAACTCGTTCCAACTAATGCGAAAGACCAACGAAAAGAAATCTTATTAGGTATTGATTCCCAAACAAAAACCATTTACAATGTCATAGAAATGGGAAAAAACGGCACCAAAACCACGCTTACTGTTAATTCTTTTAAAACCAACCAACCTTTATCAAAAAATCAGTTTACATTTGCAGCTAGTAAATATCCTAATTACTACATCAATAAACTAGATTAACCTCGAGGTGAAAATACTTGACAAGTACTTATTAAAACTATTCATTGGCACATTTGCCACCGTATTTATAATTTTATTTTTTATCTTCATTCTACAAACCGTTTGGCTTTTCATCGCTGAATTGGCAGGCAAAGATTTAGATTTTGCATTTGTTATCAAGTTTTTATTATACGCAACACCTAGAATAATTCCGCTTGTGCTCCCTCTTTCAATATTGTTAGCATCAATAATGACTTTTGGTAGTCTTGCTGAGAATTATGAATTTGCAGCTATGAAATCGGCTGGAATATCATTGCAACGCGCCATGAGAACTTTGATTTACTTCATTTGTATATTGAGTGTTATTACTTTTTTCTTTGCAAATAATGTAATTCCTTATGCCGAATACAAATTCGTCAACTTGCGTAGAAATATTGCTCAAGTAAAACCCGCGATGGCTATAGCCGAAGGACAATTTAGTCAAGTTGGAACATACAATATCAAAGTTGAGAAAAAATCAGGAGAAGGTGGAAGAAACCTAACGGGTGTTACCATTCATGAAATAGCTGCTACTGGTGCTGGAAGTAATACAGTTATTAAAGCTAAAAAAGGGGAATTAATAAGTAGCGAAGGCTCCAATATTCTAAAATTAGTTTTAAAAGATGGTAATTATTATGAAGATATAATTCCTAAAAAATTTGAAGAACGAAACAAAGTACCTTTTGCTAAAAGCGAATTCAAGAGATATGTAATCAATATTGACTTGTCCAAACTTAAAAACAACAATCTTGACGAAGGACAAATTACCAACACCAATACCATGCTTACAGTTGGTGAATTAAAATTTACACTTGACTCCTTACAGAAAAATTACAATAAAGATTTGATGTCTATTGCCGAAAACATCAATCAGCGATCATCCATAACTTCATCTGGTATTATTACAAATGGTAAATTGTCGTTACTCAGTTTTAGTAATGTCTTACTAAACTTTTCTGATAGTGACAAAGCCCAAGCACTAAGAGTAGCAAGCAGTAATACAGATGCTACTAACTTTTCGTTAGAAAGTTCACGTTTTGAATTGGAAGACAAACAAAAAAACATCAACATGCATTGGATTGCGTTTTATGATAAATTTGTTATTGCATTTGCATGTCTTTTAATGTTTTTTATTGGTGCACCTTTGGGTTCTATCATTAGAAAAGGTGGCTTAGGATTACCAATAGTATTTGCTATTTTAATTTTTATAACCTTTCACTTTATCAATACTTTTGGTAAAAAAGTAGCACAAGAAGATGGAATTACACCTTTTTTAGGATGTTGGATGTCCACATTCGTCTTAGCACCTTTAGCCATAGTGTTAACCAAAAGGGCTACCAAAGATAGAGGAGTAACTATTAGTTTTGATTGGTTTACTAACTTATATAATCGATTGGTACCAGCAAAAAAGGAAGAAGAATTTGTGTCAAATTCGAGCGAAGCAATTGACCAAAAACTATTAAAAATAAAAAAAGAAATTACTTTAATAGACTACACCAAAATAGAAACACTTCAGGGACATTATAAAAAGTATAGCTTAATCGCCCTTATAGTTTATATGGTTTTGTTTGGCTTAATTATTTATAAATTGGAAAATATAATAATACAAATAAGTGCTGTTTTAATCGCTGTCCTTTTCTATTTTATGGTTTACAAATCGCAAATGATACTGCAAACAATAGGAAAACAGACCGATAAAAGAATTGATTTGAAAAGCCATATCGTTTTTCTGGGAAGTTTCCCTTTCTTTCCACTATTCTATCTTTACAATAGAATTTATTTAAAAGAATTAGTATCCCTATCTAATAATAAATTTGATGGACAATAATAAAATACATCTCAACACAATAGAAGAAGCTATTGAAGACATTCGACAAGGCAAAATTATTATTGTAGTTGATGATGAAGACCGCGAAAATGAAGGCGATTTCTTGGCTGCAGCCGAAAAAGTAACCCCCGAAATGATTAACTTCATGGCAACTCACGGCAAAGGATTAATCTGTGCGCCATTAACAGAGAAACGTTGTAACGAATTAGAATTGCATTCTATGGTCAAAAACAATACTGACCATATGGAAACTGCCTTTACGGTTTCAGTTGATTTAAAAGGGCATGGTGTTACCACAGGTATTTCCGCTTCCGATAGAGCTAAAACAATATTGGCTTTAGTAAATGAAGATACGAAGCCTTATGATTTGGCGCGACCAGGACATATTTTCCCTTTAACTGCAAAACAAGGTGGTGTATTGAGACGAACAGGTCATACCGAAGCAGCTATTGACTTTGCTCGATTAGCTGGTTTTAAACCTGCAGGTGTTATAGTAGAGATTATGAACGAAGATGGTTCTATGGCAAGATTACCTGAGTTAGTTGAAGTAGCTAAAAATTTTAACCTCAAACTGGTGTCTATCGAAAACTTAGTGGCATACCGAATGCAACATGACAGTTTAATAGTTAAAAAAGATGATTTTGAGATAGAAACCCGTTTTGGTAAGTTCCGATTAAGAGCTTATCAACAAACAACAAACAAGCAAGTCCATTTGGCATTGACCAAAGGTAGTTGGAATTTGGGTGACCCAGTCCTTACTAGAATTAATTCTACGCAAGCCAATAATGATATTCTTAATACTTTGACTACAGAGATGGATAAAAAGATGGATGATGTTTTCAATCGCATTATCCAAGAAAAAAAAGGAGCTGTTTTATTCATCAATCAAGAAGTAGATTCGTCTGATTTATTGAATAGATTGACAGAGTTGAAACAATTAAAAGCAGAAGGTATTTTCAAAGTGCCACAAATCAAAATGGATGTAAAGGACTTTGGTATTGGAGCACAAATACTTCACGATATTGATATATCTAAGATACGACTTATCTCAAACACTACCCAAACCAAACGTGTTGGAATGATTGGTTATGGATTAGAAATAACATCATATGTACCTTATTAATAAATAGTGATTACTTTCATTAAGTAACCCAAAGTTAGTGAAAGGAATAGTACAACAGAAAAAAATAAGTACACATTTTAATCAAAAACTTTTTGCAATCAGCAAAAGGTTGCTATATTTGCACTCGCAATAAGCAATTATTGCTCGCTCAAACTGGAGAAATGGCAGAGCGGTCGAATGCGGCAGTCTTGAAAACTGTTGACTGTCACAGGTCCGGGGGTTCGAATCCCTCTTTCTCCGCGGAATTAAAACCCTAACAATTGATTTTCAATTAGTTAGGGTTTTTTATTTACTAAATATCCCCACATTATCCCCACAATCATTATATTTTGAGCATAAAAAAACCACCCTTTTAAAGGTGGTTCTTGAAATAAGTATCTATTAAATTTATGAAGCCGTACCAGAGCCGATATAGATACTATTTGATAATTGAGTTTCTTCTGCGTTCATAAACGAAATAAACATCTCTATATCATCTCCAGAGTAGTTAGAAGGAATAATAACAGTTTGTGTTAAATCAACCCTTGTAGCTCCCTCTGTAATGTAAACACTTTCTCCTTTTGCTGGATTATAGACAACAACCATAGCTTTATCTGTTGCTTGTGCATTTCCATTGGTTGAATTATCTTCCCAAGTAAATTTTACTTGACTAGGAGTAGAAACATCAAATTGAGGATTTAAAGCAGTAGCAAGATTACCTCTACTCAATAACGCAACTGAATAATCAATTAGATAGTCGGGATAATCTCCGATAATTGCATTATTCAAAATAAAAGACATTGCACTATTAAACTGAGACTTCTTAACTGCAAAATTTTTATACCCAATTTTGACGAAATTTAAATTAGGTTGTAAAAATCTTAATACCAAAGCAAACTTTGTTCTTTGGTTAACCTGTAACTGTGTACGAGGATTAGCTACACTTTGAGGTTTTGCTCTAATGTAATCAATTCCTTTCCATCTTGCACCAACTATGTTGGCTACCTTTCCCGATACTCCACCAAGAATACCTCTACCAATTTTTCCCATTTGTATATTATTTAGGGGTTAATATTCAATTTTGTGGACTTGGTACGGCTTTGGTATTGATTTTAACTAATACAAAATTATCATTTAAATACAATTTAGTTTTAAACTTAAACTATATTGTCAAATTTTGCTTCTATTTAGTACTTAATGTTGATTATTGATTTCATTTTTTAAAATAATCATTGGTTTATCTAAAAAAAAAGCAAGTATGCCTAAACTATCAATTCAAAAATCAACATGCGGGTAAGACATCAATTGGAGCTGTTTTTTTTGAAAGAATGCTTATCGGAAATGTTCTTTTGAAATTAGTAGTTATGGCATTCTTTCAAAAAAAATTGCATCCATAGGGGTTTGGGGAAATGGAAGATTTCCCCAACTGAACTTACCGAGTGCGTTGGCAGTAGAGAAACAAGGGTATAGTTTTTTATTTGCTTATCGGAATGTTTCTGATTGATTTTATGAAAAGTCGATGCCATTACACTTGGTTGCTATATTTTATTTCAATCTTCAAAATAACTTCTATTGTAACGCTATGGCATCGGCTTTTCGTGAAATCAATTACCGTTATTGTTCTGGCAAATAAAAACTATACTCTTGTGTGCAAATTTGATTTTTGAGGATGCCTGAATGTTCTTTTGAAAGGGATATTTTCAATTTATCGAAAACGCTCTTCAGTATTGTTAAGGCATCTTCAAAAAACAATGCAAATACTTTACCGCTTTCGGGTCGGGTGCGCTGGCTGTGGCGGCTATTTTACATAATGAGCTTATGATGCAATACCCAGCGGTGTTCGCGGGTATTGAAACATAAGCTCATTATGTAACATAGCTTGGGAGTGGTTTTGTTTTTCGAGGGAAGGGAAACAG
>JAYVNT010000352.1:0-4128 GCA_043758285.1 Flavobacterium sp. | reverse complement strand
GCTAAAATCCTCACTTTAGTTAAATCATCTTGTTTAGATAATCGGCATTTGGTGTATTGGTTTAGGTAATAATCGGCATAGCGGTCTATCAAAGAATTGAGCAAGGCTTCATACTTTTTAATATCAGCCTCTTTATTGGATGCCAACACTTCGGGCAATTGGTCAATGGCTGTTTTCATTTCATCAAACAATGGTTTTTCTTGCTCCACTACATACGATTGTGCGGTGTACAAGTAGCCTATCATTTTCTCAAACTTCTCTGCTTTTTCTTGCAGTGTATCTACCAGTGTACAATGTGGCCAAGCCTTGAAAGCTGTTGTTAATTCTTGCTCAGTGAACTTGAATGCTTTTAGCTTCCCATACGAATTGTAAGATTGAATACTATCTAACATATTACCCAATTCTTCCAATTCTGTTTTCATACACACACTGTCTGAATCACTTAACAAGGATACATTGCGGCATTTCAAGCCTTGTGCCACTGTAGCTTTTGTTTTTACTACACGTTCGGCTTTGGTTTTTGCCTCTGTAATAATTTTGCTAATGGTTTCAGTTTTTTCCAATTCAGAAGTATAATCGGGTAAACCCAAACAAGTAAATAATGCTTTTAAGTTTTTAATTGGGATGCCTTGTGGTTGCTTGATGTGCTGAAAAGTGAAATAATCTTCTTCACTTAATAATAGTACTGTTTCGATATTGGTAGCAGCAAGATTTTTACTACCTGACCAATTGATTTCAATATCACCTTTGTAAGCTAATGCAGCTAAAACAATAAACTCTAATTGGTAATCGATATTAAAATCAACGGAGTACCAAAGGTTTGCAGGTGCGTAATGAGACCAAATAATATCGGACTTGTTTAAGACTGCTGCATCACCAGCTTTCTTCATTTTTTTCTTAATACTCTCTGCATATTTGCTGTTGTCAATTACTATGTTTTGACCACTCCACAAACCAAGTCCACTTAATATGGCTTCACCATTTCTATTTGGACCGGATGGATTGGTAATTTTTTTTAATGCAGCGTTGATGGTTCCGCTATAATTGTCATTTGTTAAAGGCAATTGCAAATCGGTAAATGCAGGATAGTGTGGGAATTTATCGTTAAATGCTTTGTTCAACACCTTAGCTGCTACAGTTCGGAAAATCATTTCTTTGGTAGAACCTTCACCGGGTAGCGGGAATGACTTGAGTGTTTTGCTATCGCCTTTGTAAATTACTTTTGTTTTATCTGCGTACTCTTTATCAAACAATGCAATGGCTTTGCGTTGGTATTCCTCAATTTGACTACTAAACAATGCTTTTTGATTAGTAGGTGCAGAACCATGTTTGGCTTTTGCAGCACCGTATAAGCAGATAAGATCTTTAAACTCATCTGATAAACCTGCTACATCAAAATACACTTCGTCAGATTCATCGTTTCTATTGATAGAATTGAACAAAGGACAAAAGAAAATATAGTATTGCTGAATAGGTTCTGTGGTGCTTCTTTCATTGGGATTTCCAAAAAAGATATATCCTAAACGGAAACTCTTTTTATCTAACCATTCCAAAGAATGCTGCCAAATTTTGAATCCAGAACGGTAAGAATCTTGCTGAATTTCTAACACATATTGAAGGAAGTCGAAATAATATTGGTCTGCTTGGTCAGTATCCTTTTTGATTACTTTATCAGCATAGTCACGAATTAGTTGTAGAATATTGATGCCACCTTCTGTACGAATATAAAAATCAGAACTTACGGTATCTTGGTCAACATACTGCCCGGCAGTAGCAGTAACTAATTGTTTGGCGGTACTATCTATCGCAGCTAAAAGTAATTCCGGTTCATCCACATTTGGAATGCTAACACACAAGTCTTCTTTTAAGCTGTGGGCACTTGCACCATTTCGTTTATCTAAATCATCACATAAAATACGAATAGCCAATGCCTGTGCAATGCTTTGGGCAATATCTTTTCTATTGGCTCGTGCACCTATAAAATGGTTGGTAATTCTACCCGTTATAATATCAACTTTATCCCGAACTATTCTGATGTCTGGTATGGCAAGCATAGCAGGATTGCTTGCAAGGTCTGGCCAATAAGTATCGTAAGTTATTAAACCGGGATTATCCGTAGGCACTTCCTGTTCAAAAATATCTTTAAATGTTACCGAAAGAACTTTTAATATTTCACGCTGACTTTTGCCATGCTTAATTCTCTCAAAGTAGCTTACATAATTGGGGTGAACAGGAAAGAGATCAATAAATTCATTCAGATTGGTATTAATGCCTTCAAAGAGGTGAGCAAATTTTAAAAGATGCTCTCGAATTTTATTTTTCTGACGCAAGTCTTTTTTAAGCAACCGTTCCTTCACTACATATGATACATCTTCTTTGGTAATATTTAAATCAGAATACCGGTCTTCAATTTTGTTGAGCATATCTGCCTGAAATTGGAATTCTGGAGATCGATATAACAATTCCTGCACACCAAACATTAGCTTGAAACGTGAATTATCACATGCTTCACCTAATTGCCTCAATAACATCAAATCATTGTGCAATTCAGTCGGCTTTCTACCTTTTAGGTATTCTAATAACTCATCAATTACAATAAGAAAATGATGCATTGGAAACTTAGTTTCAAACTCAGCCATCATCTGTTGAATTAATTCCTTCCAACTGAAATGAGAACCAGCATCAAATTTGAAATCAATTCCTTCACATTTAAGAAACCTTTCAATTTGGGCAAATACAATATCTTTTAATGGTTTATCGGTACCGATTTCAAAACGTAACGCTTTGTATTTACCGGCAATAGGTTGAAACACTTTTTTCAAGTCTTCATTCTGAATAAGTTTTACTAAGTCAGCATTCTCACCAATGGCTGAAACCATTGACATTAAGTGAGATTTACCTGTACCATAACTACCAACCACCTGAATACCTTTAGTTTCATAATTTGGCTCTGTTACAAGATTTTTAATTATTATTTCCTGTAAATCTTCTTGCATTTTTTTTGAGAAAACAAATGTTTTTACAAGATTTTCTGCTACAGATAATTCACTAGCATTTACAAGTTTTACTACCGTAGTAATTGGCTCAAATTGTATGAGTTCTTTATATTGCATATTGCAGTTTTTTTAATTGGGATTCTGAAAAATCTAAGTAGAAATTATGTTTATTTGTTGGCCAAACCAATATATCATCTTCGAATTGACTATCCCAGATAATGATTAGCGATGTTGATTTTGAAAACTCTTTAAACAGATTAACAGTATTTAATTCAATTGCAGACTCCATAAAAATACCTAAATTGTAGACAGCAACTATATCATTACCAGTGTCATTAATTTTCGATTTATATTTATCCAATAGTTTTTTTGTGAAGTCATAAACGTCAATATTCAAATAGCGATAATCTTCTAAGCCATCAATATAATTTGCTACTTCTTTTCCAATGTTGATGGCATTAATATTTTGAGATTGCAAAGAACCAATTTCACCTTCGAATCCACTAGAATCACATATTAATGTGTATAACTTAAAGCGATCAGATGTTGATGAAATATCTTTTATGGTATAGGTAGTCATACTTTTTGACTCTTACGGTTTTTATGGTTAATTGTTTTGTCAGCTAGCCGCATCGCTTCACTAGCAAATTTTTCATCTTTAACAACAGCATATATTTGGCCGGCAAGCTAAAGAGTTTGCAGTTCTGCTACATTTGCTTTCAGTATATGGGTTAATAATGGGATTTGCTCTTTCTTTAATTGTCTCTCTCGGCGTTCTATTTTACTAATGATCGAAGTGTCTACATCCAATAGAGAACCAAGCTGTCGCAGAAGCAAATTTTGCTTCAGTCTCAGCTCTCTCATTCGTTCACCAAATTGTGTTGGTATTATAATTTTATTGTCTTGACAAATATTGGCAATAATAAGAAAACAAAATAAATTTAAGCTATAATAAATAGAAAGGTAAATGTGTATTCAGTAACATCACTGTGTAATGGACAATCTCAACATATCTAAATTTTGAGTTAATGCTGACCTGACTTAATGATAATATGTAAACTTAAGACTATGAGACCTTTGTTTGGCGTTTGAACAGTGTTGGAAGTGTTATCACAAATGCTTAGATTACGAC
>JAYVNT010000351.1:0-4133 GCA_043758285.1 Flavobacterium sp. | reverse complement strand
GCGTGGGATATGTTGCTGATGAAACAAATTGAACAGCTTGATAAACTGAACGAAGCATTAAGGCTGCAAGCCGAATACGAATACGAAATTGAAAAACGATAAGCGATGAAAAAAATCAAAATCAATTTCGGAATTTATTTTTTGCTGGTTGTTTTTTCATTCCTGATTTCGTGCAACAATAAAGAAAAGAAAAATGGAGAACCGAACAAGGAAGATAATAGTATGCTAGGAATGGATATGAGTAATGCGAAAGATACAAGCATGGCAGGAATGGACATGAAGAAAATTCCCGACACCAATTCAAATAAAATGGAAGGAAAGAAGATGAATGATTCAGCAGACACAACCTTAATTCGTTTTGCAAATGAAACATACCATTCAATTATTTCAGACCAGAAAACAGTGAAAGCGGTAATGAATAATTTAAACGACACGTTAATTGCCAATGGAATAATTTCTTTTGATCCGAGAAGAAATAATAAAATTTCAGTACGAAGCGCAGGGCGAATAGAAAAACTTTATATCAAATACAATTATCAGCATATAAACAAAGGCGATAAAATTCTTGACTTGTATAGTCCTGAACTTTCCACTTTTGAAGACGAGTATTTGTATCTTCTGAAAAATAATACCGACAAAACACTTTTAAAAAATTCAAAACAAAAACTTTTGTTGTTTGGATTAAACAAATCGCAAATTGCATCACTTGAAAAATCAGGAATAAGCGCACAAACTATCAGCATTTACAGCCCTTACAGTGGATATGTTTTATTTAATCTGAATGACAATACAACTACAACTACAATGAATAGTTCAACAGCAAGTTCAGGAATGGGCGGAATGGGCAGTGCTGCAAAAACATCCGCACAAAACTATGGCGGTGCAAATAATGAACAAATTAGAGAAGGCATGTATGTGAACAAAGGGCAAACACTTTTTTCAATAAATGATTTCAAAGAAGTGTGGGCAGTGATTTCCATTGATGCAAAACAACAAAGTGAAATAAAAATAAATGACGCTGTAAAAATTAAAAGTGAAGGTACAGAGGATAATGTGACTGCAAAAATAAATTTCATGGAACCATATTATCAAAACGGAAGCAAGTATTCGCGTGTAAGAGTTTATTTATCCAATGAAAAAAATCTTTTTAAATTAAACTCATTCATCACCGCGGAATTTAATTTTTCTCTTAACGCGCTCATGATTCCAAGTGCTGCAATCCTGGATTTGGGAAATAAAAAAGTAGTGTGGCTTAAAACAGGAACCACGCAAAATGGAAAAAAAATTTACAAAGTTCATATTGTGGAAGCAGGAGCAGCATTAAAAGATTTTACGGAAATTAAAAATGGTTTGTCAGCAAATGATGAAGTCGCATCCGATGCAGGTTATTTATTAGACAGCGAAGGTTTGGTTAATCCTGAAAAACATCAGCAATGAAAAAAATAAAAATTAAACATTATAAAATTCTTTGGCTGGTTGCTGTTGTTTCATTGCTTTCAGTTTATTCCTGCAATAAAAATAAAGAAGAAAAAAATGAAACAACAAAAGAAGAAAGCAGTGAATACTACACCTGCTCTATGCATACGTTTGTCCATTCAAAAGTTCCGGGCAAGTGTCCGCAGTGTGGAATGACATTGGTAAAAGTAGGTGGCAATAACGACAGTGGTTCACAACAAGGAAAAAAATCAACAGGATTTCGTCTCACAGAAAATCAAATAATTCTTGGTGATATAAAAATCACATCAACAGAAATAAAAAATATCAGTAAAGAAATTTCATTGCTTGGAGTGGCTGCACCTGATGAAAATAATATTTCAGTAATCAGTTCTCGGGTCAGTGGACGAATTGATAAATTATTTATTCGTAACCCTGGTGAAAAAATTGAAAAAGGTCAATTGCTTTTCTCAATTTTCAGTGAAGAATTACTGGCTGATGAAAAAGATTTTCTGAATGCAGTTGAACAGCAAGCAAAATTTTCTTCACAACAAAAAATTGTGAATGACTTAGCCGATGCCTCAAGAATGAAATTAAAGCTCTGGGGATGGACAGAAGGACAAATTAATGAACTTGTATCGTCAAAACAAATTTCGCCAAACTATTCCTACACAAGCAGTGAAAGCGGTTTCTTAATGGAATTAAAAATCAGTGAAGGAGCTTATGTAGAAATAGGCACACCGCTTTTTAAAATTGCAAACCTTAACACAATTTGGGTGGATGCACAAGTGTATCCAGAACAATTGAAATATCTGAACCTGCAATCAGAAATATATGTTTCGTTTGAAGCAACGGTAGAAAAAATCTTCAAAGGAAAAGTGGTGTTTCAAAATCCTTCTTTGGACGAAAATAAAAAATTCAGCAGTGTGAGAATTGAAATTAAAAATTTAGCTAACGAAATTACAACTGGCATGATGGCTTATGTGCATCTGAAAACACAGGAGAAAAAAACTTTAGTAATTCCGAAATCTGCTTTGTTGCTTTTAAAAATGAAAACAGTTTGGGTTCAACTCTCTGATGGAAGTTACGAAAGCCGAAATGTTGAAACCGGACTTCAAAATATAAATGAAATAGAAATAATTTCAGGAATTAAAGAAGGAGAATCAGTAGTATCCTCCGGTGCATTTTTACTGCAAAGTGAATACACCATCCGCAATGGCGCTAATGCAATGGGGGGGATGAAAATGTAAAATGAAAATGAACGAACATCAACAAATAGCAAACGACCATTCACAACACGCAGCCAATCCCCCAATGGAAATGATGCACCACGACCATCACAAAATGATGATTGATGATTTTTTCCGCAACTATTTTTATCCATTGCTCATCGTTTTTGTAATTACTGTTACATGGACTCTTTACCTGTGGATAAAGAAAATGGAAAATGGAAAATGAAAAATGAAAAAACTTATTAAGAATATTATCATACTCCTTTTCCTTTGTTTCTTTAGTATAAACATTTATTGGCTCATGCATAAAAATGAAGACCCAACATTTTATATGAAAACCAATATTACAATCTGTTTAATTCCTATTGTTACAGTTTTATTCCCGGCTATTCAGCAAAGACTAAAAAATGATAAAAAAGAAAACATTTTCATCTCAACTTTTTAGTAGTTGGAAAAAACTTGGACCGGGTCTCGTGACAGGTGCAAGTGACGATGACCCATCTGGAATTGCAACTTATTCTCATGCAGGTGCTGCATTTGGACTTGCAACATTATGGACAGCAATTATTGCTTTTCCTCTTATGGCTTCTATTCAGCAGATGTGTGCGAGAATTGGGTTGGTAACCTCACAAGGTTTGACTGGGACACTTAAAAAACACTATCCAAGACCTATTTTATATCTAATGCTGTTGTTTAGCTTCCCTGCCATTGTAATGAATATTGGTGCTGACATTGCAGGTATGGGAGCTGTAGGAAACCTACTATTTCCATCTATTGATGCCAATTATTTTAGTGTTCTTTTCACGATTATCCTTTTAGGATTAATAATTTATTTGCCATATCAAAAAATCGCATCTGTATTAAAGTATTTGTGCATTGTTATGTTGGTGTATTTTATTGTTCCGTTTTTATATAAACAAGATTTTACCGAAATTCTGAAAGCAACATTTATTCCAACAATGAAATTTGATAAGGATTTTATCGCAATTATAGTAGGCATACTTGGCACCACAATTTCACCGTATCTTTTTTTCTGGCAAGCATCGGTAGAAGTTGAAGAAATGAAAAATAAACGGAAACATTTGATTGTAAATAAGAAGATAATTCACGAGATAAACCAAGATGTAGATTTTGGAATGACAGTTTCAGGATTTGTCATGTATTTTATAATTCTTACTACTGGCACTGTCTTATTTAAAGGTGGCATCCATCAAATTGATACAGTTGAACAAGCGGCAATGGCACTAAAACCATTAGCTGGAAATTTTGCTTATTTGCTTTTTGCCATAGGAGTAATTGGAACAGGACTTATTGCAATTCCTGTATTGAGTGGCTCTATTTCATACATCATAACTGAAACTTTCGAATGGGAACAAGGGCTTGACAAAAAATTTCATGAAGCCAAAGCATTTTATGTCATCATTGCGATTTCGTTAATACTGGGCTTATCATTAAACTACATAGGTA
>JAYVNT010000350.1:0-4134 GCA_043758285.1 Flavobacterium sp. | reverse complement strand
ACATACTGTAGTCTTTTTGGGTGCGCTTTGTATAACGCGGTTCTTCTTGGTTTTCCATAAGGATACTTTTTTGTGTATCGCTATTTCAGGACAAGACACATTTTTATTAAATAAGAGCCATCCCGATTTATTGGGATGGTTTTTTTTATTTTTTTTCTAAACTTAATGGGGCTTTACAAAGTAACTATTTTTGGGTAGCTGTGTTTATGCAAAATTCTTTAATTCCAAAAACTAGTTATCAAGGTTAATTGTTGTTCGTTATTTCCTTGATTTTCGTATTTGTATAAATTATCCCAATATATTTTTCCGCCAATTTTAACAAACACTCTATAGTACCCTTTTGCAAGAGTTGCAATATTTACACTCATATTGTTTGAAGATTGTCCGCTGAGTGAAAAATTTGAGTTTGAATTAATGGATTGTTCGCTGTACAAATTTGTATTCAATAAGGTACTGAAGTTTACATCTTGATAAATTTTTTCTGGATTTGCGGGTACAATCCAAACATCTGTAACATTATCTTGCGAAACAATGGTAAAGGTTTCGTTTGCAGGATTGGGATAAATTAAAAACTTGTTGTTTACCAAAACATTCGGATTTCCAAGTTGTAACGATAAATCGTCAAAGTTCTGTCTAAAATTAATTCCCGTCACCAAACTTATGGCAGTCTTAGCCGTTAGTGGGTTAGTTTTATCATTGTTACACCCGAGCGCCAGAATAGAGATAAAAATGAATAGTCCTTTTTTCATATAGATTTATTTAATTGTTCGAGTTCTACCAAGATGCTTGCTGATGTTCCTGTGCTGCAGGCAACCGATTATTTTCCACTATGATAGAATTTCTTGCGATATATAAACTCTAAAAAACTAACATATAACCCTTAAACTTCGAGATAACAAGGTTGGTTTTAATGATTAATTTGAGAAATTATTTTTTTAAAGATGTTGTGCAACAGCTACTGCTGTTGTGTGACGTTTTTATATTCTGAATAGTTTGTCGTCTTGAGATAGCGATAAAACTTCAAATTCGCTTATGTCAATATTTGAGGGTATTTTATCTCTTAATATTGGAACTATATATTGTCCATTAATACTATTAGCGACTTCTACAATTGTATTTAATTGGTTGTCGTGAATGGTTTCTAATTGGTCGTGCATAATAAAATGTAAACACTCAATATCAAGCTTGTCTGCAAATTCAATATAAGCAAAATCAAATGCAGCTATTTGTCCTTTTTTCTTTCCTGTACTTGGATTTCCTTCAAGGTTTGTTACAATTAGTTCGTACCCCTTTTCATTTTTTTGAGAACTTAATAAGTAGGTTTCTCCATAAAGTCTGTGTGACATGACAGAAAAATATTTATTAAATTCAGTTATTCTACTCTGTATTTGACTGTCTTTTGATGAAATACCTTGATTAATTAAATTCAAATCATTATCAATTCCTGACAGCTTTTCTTGTGAATAAAGCCATAATCTTTTTTGCTCTTCTAGGTTACCTTTTCTTTCAAATTGCTTATTTAACTCTAATATAGTTTTTTCAAAATCTTCTACTAATGCAGATTTATTTAAAGTTTCTGTTAATGTATCTTCTTCATTACGAAGAACTGTAATTTCAGATTTTATTTTTCTGATCTGTTGTTCTATTTCTGGAAGCTCTTTTGTAATATATTCTAATTTTTCAGAGATTAAATCATTATGAAACTTAACAGTATCTTCAAAAGTCACTTGAATATTTGATATTAAAGACTTCGCCTTTTCGTAAAGAGATTTGATTTGACTTGTGTCAATTTGTGTATATTCTTGTTCTAAATCGTCTTTACTTTCATTAATTAAGTCTTTTCTGATTTCCAATCTACTTAATTCAGTTGCGCTTCGATTTAGTTTTAATTTTACATCATTCAATTTGTCAACATCAGAAGCATAGTTTTGATTAAGATTGAATTTATTTTTTCGCTGATTTAATTCCTCAATTTTTGCATTTAAAAGAATTAATTGTTGTTCAATTAATGAAAGCTCTCCATCTTTTTTTAATCTTTTTTGAAAATTTTCTTCTCTAGTTTTTTCTTTAGATAATAATTCTTTTTGGTTGTGGCTATCGGTATTAATTCCTAACCAAAATAGGTAAAGAGCTTCGTATTCTTCTGTACGGGTAAATGAATTTAATACTTTGACAATATTTGCCATCTTATTTTTTTCATCCCGAATATTTTTTGAAATAATTTGCTTGAAAGTAGGCTTATCAACTTCTGATTTAAAAATTACTTCTTTCAGTTTTTTATCGAATGCTTTGTTATCAATAATATTTTCTCCGTCTATCTCTTGTAATTTTTTATTTCGAGCAAGGAAATTCTTTCTGATGACAACTTCTTCTTTTGGTACATCTAAATTATCAACCAATACAACAGTAATAATAATTTCATTATTCTTTAAAAAGTTCTCAATTGTTGTGTTAGGTTGCTTGTTGAATTCTGTATCTTGATAAATGTTTTTTCCATCTGCTCCAAAACAATAATCAACCAATCTTAAAACAGTCGTTTTACCAACATTGTTACCTGTGGCTTGTTGTGAACTGCCCACAGGTGTTTCATCTACAATTAAATTTATCCCTTTATGAAACGGAATATTTCTAATTATAGCATTTTTATTTTGTATGATGACTTGCTTTAAAAACATTTTATAATTAATCCTTTATTACCTTTTTTAATAACTCCTATAATAAACAGCCAATCTAAAACTAGCGAATATAAATTTAATGAGACTTTGTTAGATTTGTTTAATGAAAGAAATAAATCAAAATAGTCAATTTCATTTTTCTTAAACGAATTAAGAACTTCAATTACTTTACCTCCCAAGTAATATAAATCTCTTTCGGGGTTTGTGTTTTTATTTACTATCATAATTTTGGCGGCTCTTCTAAAATATTACAACGCATAAAAGCGTCAACCATTATGATTAGTAATCCAATTTTAATAGCTTCGATTGGTAAATCTGAAATTGGATTACTTGAGTTTTCTATAATTTTCCATAGTTCATTTTCAACATTTTCTATTATGATATCTGCATTTGCTCTTATCTCTTCTAAATCTTCGTACTTCCCTTTCTCTTTAAGGTAAATAGATTTAATATTTTGAAGTACAAATTCTTTTTTTGTTGAGCCTTGTTTCTCAATTTCTTCGTAAAGTTTATTTAATTTACCCTGATAAACGGCATATTCTTCTATTATTGGTTTGAAAAGAATGACATTATTATACAATATTTTATCTACTGTATCTGGTGCATTAGTAGGTTCTTCTATTGTTGCATCATTAAATATTCGATTTCCAACAAATCCAACAATAATATTTAAAGCAGATGGGTTTTTTACAAGAATATTACTTTCTGAAATTAATTTAAGAATTTTTGTTTGGTGATTTTTCTTCATTTCTTGAAGAACTTTCTCTGGATATTTTACCACATCATTAGTTTCCAAATGATGATTTGCACACAAAAGCACTAAATTTTCATAACTTCGACGATAATCGTCATTTGAAGTGAGATTATACCTTTGTCCACCTGGCTCGGCTGCTTCAATATGGCAAATATTAGAGAAGTTAATTTCACTTCCCGAACTTAAAAGACTTGTGTGACAGTCTGGAAAAGCACATTGATTGCCTGATAAAGCATATAAACGCTTTATTGTTTTTTCAGTTATTTCTCTTGCTTTACTTTTTGCCATTTTTATTTTTACAATGTAGCAAATTTACATTTTTTTTGGAATAAATGATAGTTCAAATTTTGGTTTTATCGAAAATTTTCGGTTTTGCACAGACATCAATTAAAATGGCATATAACTCATTTATACCAGCCATAAAATGGCTATTATACACCCGAAATCGGGTGGTTTTGTGCCATAAAATGGCTATTTTCAATTCTCTGCTAATATAATCTATTTAATTATAAACCATCAAACACCCTCTTAATTTGTTGAATACTTTTCGTACGTATCACCCCTTTTTCAACGCCTCTAGCAAAACGCTTTTCTCGGCCTCAAGTATTTTTACTTGTTGCTCTAAATCGGCTATGCGGGTGGCATTTGTGGCGTCAATGGGCGCGTCGGTGGTGTAATGAGCGGGTAGGAGTGCCGCTATATCGG
>JAYVNT010000349.1:0-12545 GCA_043758285.1 Flavobacterium sp. | reverse complement strand
TCTAACTCCAAATATAGCAAAATTCTTTAAGTAAAGAATCTGTTTGAAAAATCTATACAATAATACAAAAACTATTTGGCTGTCATCTTTTTTCTTTTCTCTTTTTCTTGTGCATCAACCACAGCAACCGCTACCATATTAACCATTTCTTCTACACTAGCTCCAAGTTGAAAAATGTGTACTGCCTTTTCCATACCCAACATTATTGGCCCAACGGAATCAACATTATATAATTCTTTTAAAAGTTTATAGGTAATGTTAGCAGATTCTAAATTTGGAAAAATCAAGGTATTGACTTTCTTGCCTGCCAATTTTGAAAACGGAAACTTAGCTTTTAGCATTTCTGGATTTAAAGCAAAGTCAGATTGGATTTCTCCATCTACTATTAAATCTGGATAATAATTGTGCAAATAGGCAACCGCTTCTCTCACTTTATTGGCACTTTCATTAGTTGAGGAACCAAAATTTGAGAACGAAACCATTGCAATTACCGGTTCCATTCCGAACATTCTTGCCGTTTTGGCGGTCATCAAAGCAATTTTTGCCAACTCATCTGCTGTTGGATTTGGATTAATCGCAGTGTCGGATAAAAACATTGGTCCACGATTGGTCATCATCATGTTGGTAGTAGCAATCAGCGTAATGCCTGGTGCTTTCCCAATCAATTGCATAAGTGGTTTTACAACCGAAGGATAACTACGAGAATAGCCCGAAACCATGGCATCCGCATCGCCTTCATTTACCATCATGGCAGCAAAATAATTGCGTTCGCGCATCCATTTTTGAGCATCAAGCTGTGAAATTCCTCTTCGCATTCGTGACTTCCAATAAATCTCACCATATTTCATTCTACGGGTATCTTCTTCTTTGGTTTTTGGATCAAAAATAGGCACATCAGCATCAAAACCTAGTTCCTCTTTGAGTTCCAATATCACTTCTTTATTCCCGAGAAGAATTGGATGAGCAATGCCTTCTTCATAGGCAATTTGGGCTGCTTTCAACACGTCTAAATGATCGGCTTCGGCAAAAACTACTCGCTTTGGATCGGTTTTAGCTCTGTTGGTTAACAAACGAACCATTTTATTATCTGAACCTAAACGCTCTAATAATTCCTCTTCATATTTATCCCAATCCATAATTGGATTAAGCGCCACACCTGACTCCATGGCGGCTCTTGCTACTGCTAGTGGTACTCTTGCAATTAATCGTGGGTCAAAAGGTTTGGGGATAATGTAGTCTTTCCCAAAATTTAATTTGGTTTCGCCATAGGCAATATTCACTTGCTCTGGCACTGATTCTTTGGCCAACTCGGCTAAAGCAACAACCGCTGCTTTTTTCATCTCTTCATTAATTTTGGTGGCTCTAACATCTAGGGCACCACGGAAAATATACGGAAATCCTAATACATTATTCACTTGATTAGGATGGTCTGAACGACCTGTTGCCATGATAATATCTCTTCTGGTTTTAATCGCCAAATCATATTTTATCTCAGGATTTGGGTTTGCCATCGCAAAAACGATTGGGTTTTTTGCCATTACCAACAGCATATCTGGGGATACAATGTCTCCAGTAGACAATCCCACAAAAACATCAATGCCTTCCATGGCTTCGAGCAGCGAGGGAAAGTTTTTGTCAGTGGCATATTTTCGTTGGTCTTCGGAAATTTTTGGATCGTCTTTCTTGAGAACGCCTTTGCTATTGAACATGACGATGTTTTCTTGCTTCACGCCAAAAGCAACATACAAATTGGCACAGGCAATGGCGGCAGAACCTGCACCAGAAATGACCATTTTTACTTCATTCATTTTCTTTCCAGCCAGTTCAACAGCATTCAACAACGCCGCCGAAGAGATTATGGCTGTGCCGTGTTGGTCGTCATGCATTACCGGAATATTGAGTTCTTCAACCAAGCGTCTTTCTATTTCAAAAGACTCGGGTGCTTTGATGTCTTCTAGGTTAATTCCACCAAAAGTAGGCGCAATGTTTTTAACGGTTTCTATGAAGGCATCCACATCTTTAGTGCCAATTTCGATATCAAAGACATCAATATCGGCAAAGATTTTGAAGAGCAATGCCTTGCCTTCCATCACGGGTTTTGACGCTTCGGGACCAATATCACCGAGACCTAAAACGGCAGTACCATTAGTGATAACGGCAACTAAATTTCCTTTGGAAGTATATTTATAAACGTTGTTTACATCTTTGGCAATTTCCAAACAAGGCTCTGCAACACCTGGAGAATAAGCCAATGACAAATCTCTTTGGGTGGCGTATTTTTTGGTTGGCACCACTTGAATTTTTCCGGGTGTAGGTTTGGCGTGGTATAAAAGTGCTTCTCTGCGTTTGCTGTCTTTGTGCATGGTTTTTTTTCTGAGCTACAAAGGTATAAGTCTGAGTGAAAAAAGGAAATTTTTGTGGATTTCTTTTTAAAACAAATTAGTTTAAAATTTATTTTTTATGATTTTGAAGCTGGAGTTGGGTTTTTAAATGGATTTCAGAGTCATTGTTATTTCTTTTCAATTTCATAAAATTATTAAACATATAAAAGGGCTCAATTGCTACGCAATTGAGCCCTTTTATTTTTAGCTTTTTCTTCTATTCTTTAATAAATTTATGATTTTCAATTTTATTAGTTGATGAAATTATTGAAATAATATAGATTCCTTTTGTTAACTTTTCCACATTTAATGCTGTTGATTGGCTGTTTATATTTTTACTAATCACAGTTTGCCCAATTGAGTTGACAACATTTATAGATTTAATTTCAAAACCTGATGAAATGAATATTTCATTTTTAGATGGATTTGGATAAATTACCATATTTTGAATTTCCCAACCTTCAGTATTTAAAGCCGTAGTTGTTACACAGTTTGCATTATAAACTGGTTGTACAAATGGACTTTGGTAATATTGTGATTGCCCACTTAAATCAGTAATATGATGCACATTATCAACATTAAAAACATTGGTAGTTAAGTATTCTTCGAGTAATTGAATGGCAGTATATGCTTGTGAATTGGCTGGATTTATATAATCGGCTTTACCTGTAAATCCTGTATGACTACAAACAACATCTGATGCTTCATTTGGTCTAACACAACCAATAACTGAAATATTATCTGTCGGATTTATTGGGTTTGTTGTGCCACCGTAAAACATAGAAATCACTTTGCTGTCGTCTGGATTATTCAAATTTACTGTTGCATCAATTCCTGAAAAGCCATCTACCCAACCACCACTTTGATTGAAAGCAGTTTGAGAAAAAGTACCTTTAAGTAATTTTTCTAGAATTAATTTTAAATTACTACCCGTTGTGTTTGCAGTAGCCAAAGTATAAAATACTGGATAAAAGCGATAAATATCTTCAACCGTAATATTTCCGTCAGCAATAGTATTGTCCTCAAATAAAAACCCTGAAGGTGCAAGGGGACTATCAAAACGAAATCCGGGAGTTATTGCTACTTGTTTGTTGGCGTGTGTTGCCATAATATTGGTTAATGAATTATTGAAAGAACTTTCTAAAGCATTTTTACGTGTCAATAATCCGTTTGTAGTACCAGCAATTGCTGTTATTGGTCGGTGTAATGTCTGTGTAGATGTCCCCATTGGATCAACTAAATTTGGGTCGGTTACTAAAAAAGGAGCTCTTTCGTTATTTACCAAAGTTTGCATTGCAGGGTTTGGTGTAATATCATTTGTGATTGACATTAAAATCCAATCTTTATGAGTAATGTTTCCAGTAGTGTCAAAAGTAACATTCATTTTTCCCAGAAAAGTATCGTCACCTGATTCAACAACCCAAGGTGTTGTGCTGTTAAATTGCAGAGGTTTATAGGTTTCTTCATGTGTATGTGCCGAAAAAAACACATCAACCAATCCAGTTGTAAGAATTTGAGATAAACGATAATCCTTTTGAATTCCGAGTTCACTCATTACACAAACCATTTTACAACCGTTTGCTCTTAATGTTGTTGCTTTACTTTCTATTAATGTTTTATAATTGGTTTCGCCTTGTGTAAATGTAAAACCCAATGCTAGTGTTTGGTACATTTGAGCGACAATGTCTGATGTGATACCAATAAAACCTATTTTTATTCCACTGCGAGTAATTTCCATTGTTGGGGGTAAAACTTGGGCACCATTAACAGATGGATCAGCTGGACCCAATTTTGCATACGTTAAGTTGGTAGCTAAATAAGGAAAACTTGGCGATTTTATGGCATAAGAAGGTAACATTGAACTCATAATAAGAGGAAAAGGACCAGTAGGCGTATAGCGTTTTCTAAAAACGCCAGGACCATAAGCAAAATCCCAATTACCCGGAACCCCAACATCTATACCAAGGGTATTTACTGGGTCAACAATTGCGTTTCCTGATGTATAAGCAGCTTCAACTCCACCGTGGTAAGTATCACCGATATTCATAAGAATGTTTAAAGGATTAGCTACTTTTTCTTCATCGATTTTTGTTTTTAATCTTGCTAGACCACCACGTTCAGCTATAACAAAAGTTGCTGTTGGGTCGGTAGCACAAGTATCACCGACCCTAATCATATCTTTATGAGGCACAAGATGAGCATGTAAATCGTTGTAATGTAAAAGTGTAATTGTAGTTTGTGCTTTTAGTGAAAAGCAACTTGATACAAAAAGTAGAAGTAAGTATTTTGTTTTCATAAACGATTTTTTTTGTGATTAATAATTGTCAAAAGTCAATTTTTATGATTAAACCACAAGATGTATTTTCGTTTGTTTTGTATTTTTAAGTTTAAACGAACAAAATAATTATTTTTTAAGTTCTTTTTTATACTGAGATGGTGTTTTTCCTGTTACTTCTTTGAAACTTTGATAAAATGTAGATTTGCTTTTAAAACCGCATAATTCTCCAATTGCATCTAAAGTTAAATTAGTATTCTCGTTGTTTTTTAGCATTTCACAAACTTCATTAACACGAAATTCATTTATGAATGCGTAAAAGTTTTGGTTATTGTGATTGTTCAAAACATCAGAAACAACAGTAGATTTACATTTACATATTTCTGTTAGTTTTTGCAAATTAAAGTTTTTATCTAAAAATAATTTTTCCTCTTTTACGATTTTTGAAAGATTACTATAAATAGATTTTGCTTCTTCTTTTTCTAACAAAGTAAGTTCGGGTTTGTTAACTTTAGTTTCAATTTCTTTTAAAACGAATAAATCAGTTTCTCGAAAAACTTGGTTTTGTTTTAACGTAAAATAGGTTAAAACATAAATTGAAATTATCAAAATCACAGAAACCATTTTGGCTATTATTTCGCTAAAATCGAAAAGAATTCTTCCTGTTCCAACAATCCATAATAGTGAAAATGCTGTTAATGAGTAAATCGCCCATTTGTTTACAGCATCTTCTGCAAAAACTAATTTCACATCTTTTTTATATTTAAAAACAGCATAAAATGATACTAAAATCATAACTAATCCGTTTATGGATTTTAACCAAAAAAGCAAATAAAAATTTTCAGGAATCCCGTTTTCGGTAAGTTCATATTGTTTAATTTTAAATGCGGAACTACTTGTAAGAAAAGGGAAAAGAATAATAACCCCAATAATAAAAGGAATTAAAAGCAAGAAATATTTTTTTGAAAAATGAATGTTTCCATATAACAAAGCATAAATATATAGAAAAATTACAGGCGCAAAAAGAAAAGGTAGTAGTTCCCAAATTCTAATTAAATGTGGAAATTGTTTATAATTTTCAGGCGAAAAATAATTTAATGCCATTGTTGTTGCAATAAGCAAAAGTAAAGTTCCAAGCCAACGTTGAGCAACAACATTTTTCCTGGATTTATTGAATAAAAAGTAAAAAGCTAATAAAAGTGCCTGGATAATTCCACCGAGAAAAAATGCTTTCATATTTTAGTTTTTTATTCTCTTCTTAGATTTAATTCGTTCTTTTTAACGTGTTGCTCTTAAATATCAGCTAACATTTCGGCGCTTTGCCAAGTGGTTTTGAATTTTGCAAAGGTACGAGTTGAGAGAAAGTCTGAAAGAGCTTTCTCTGGCAGTTCCCGCATATTGGAGAGAAAGGCGTAAATTTTTTCTCCAACTTACTTATAGCAGCCATAATTGGGAAGATTGATGCTACTTCACAATCTCTGTATTCTTCAAATCTAATAATAAATAACCACAATAAAAAAACTAGAGTGCTCTACTTATTTGCACAAGAAATTAAATTCGCACATCGTGTCTCGTATCTCTTACAATTTAGCAGGTTCTTATTTCTCACGTAATTACGCCAAAACTTAGTACTGTTAATCAACCGAATTTTGAAATGAAAGTTCAATCTTTTGGCTTATTGCTCGAGGAAATAAATACTAAAAAGGAGTCACTCCCTTTTCAACCTAGAATTATTGAGCTTGAAACGAGTATTATAGAAAGAAAATCTACTTTAAAAAAGTAATATTCCGTTGCAATCCTTTGAGCTTTGTTCGCTTAAGAGCTGAGTTTTTAAATACTTTTTTAAAGGTGTCTTCTGTGATTTCTTCCCAGTCTTTTTTGGTCATAGAAAGGATTTCAGGATTTGGATTAAATAGCGGTTCGTGGTGTGCTTTCGAAAATTTGTTCCATGGGCACACATCTTGACACACATCGCAACCAAACATCCAATCGTCCATTTTGTTTTTCATTTCTAATGGAATATTCTCTTTCAGTTCAATGGTAAAATAAGAAATGCATTTGCTGCCATCAACCACATAGGGAGCAACAATTGCTTCCGTCGGACAAGCATCTATACAAGCGGTACAAGTTCCGCAATGGTCGGTTGTGGCGTGGTCGTATTCCAAATCTAAATCGACAATGAGTTCGGCTATGAAATAAAAAGAACCCACTTGCTGAGTCAATAAATTGCTGTTTTTACCAATCCACCCCAAACCGCTTTTGGCTGCCCATGCTTTGTCTAAAACAGGTGCCGAATCTACAAAAGCACGACCAGAAACTTCGCCAATTTCGGTTTGAATGGTGTGTAAAAGTTCTTTTAATTTTTCTTTTATTACATAATGATAATCTTGACCATAAGCATATTTGGAGATTTTATAGCTGTCTTCATTCTGAAATTCCGACGGATAATAATTTAGCAATAGAGAAATTACGCTTTTGGCATCATCAACCAATAATGTTGGATTTAATCGTTTGTCGAAATGATTTTCCATATACTTCATTTCGCCGTGATGATTTTGGTTTAACCAATTTTCTAATCGCGGTGCTTCTTCTTCTAGAAAACCTGCTTTGGAAATGCCACACGACAAAAAACCGAGGCGTTTGGCTTCGGCTTTTATAAATTGTGTATATTTTGTTTTGTTGTTAATCACAAAAATAAATTATGAGATTGCTTCGTTCCTCGCAATGACAAAACTAAAAAAGTCCCCCTTGAATATTAGCTTTTATTTTCCCTAGATGCGTATATGCTTTCTCGGTAACTTCTCGTCCTCGTGGCGTTCTCATGATGAATCCTTCCTGAATTAAAAAAGGTTCGTAGACTTCTTCTATTGTTTCGGCACTTTCGGAAACGGCTGTTGCTAAGGTTGACAATCCAACTGGTCCGCCTTTGAATTTATCGATAATTGTAATTAGAATTTTGTTGTCCATTTCGTCCAAACCATGCGCATCTACATGCAATGCTTTTAGCGCAAAACGTGCAATTTCAATATCAATTTTACCATTGCCTTTTATTTGTGCAAAGTCACGAACACGACGCAACAATGCATTCGCAATTCGTGGTGTTCCTCTGCTTCTTCCTGCAATTTCAACAGCTGCTTCCATAGTGATTGGCATTTTTAAAATGCTAGAACTACGTTGAACAATAGTGGTTAAAAGTTCGGTGTTATAGTATTGTAATCTGCTTTGGATTCCGAAACGAGCACGCATTGGTGCAGTTAATAATCCGGAACGTGTGGTTGCTCCAACAAGTGTAAACGGATTTAAATTGATTTGAACGGTTCTTGCATTTGGACCCGATTCTATCATGATATCAATCTTAAAATCTTCCATAGCTGAATATAAATATTCTTCCACAATTGGACTTAAACGATGAATTTCGTCAATAAACAAAACATCTCTTTCTTCTAGATTAGTAAGCAATCCCGCTAAATCTCCAGGTTTGTCTAAAACTGGTCCAGAAGTAATTTTGATACCAACACCTAATTCGTTAGCCAAAATATTAGCCAAGGTAGTTTTGCCTAATCCCGGGGGTCCATGAAATAAAGTGTGGTCTAAAGCTTCTTCTCTTTGATTGGCAGCTTCTACAAATACTTTTAGATTGTCCAACACTTGTTCTTGCCCTGTGAAATCATCGAAAGATAATGGTCGTAACTTTTTCTCAAGGTCAAGTTCTTCTGGATTAAAATTAGAGTTGGATGGATTAAGATTTTCGTTCATAAGACAAATATATAACAAAGTTGGATGCAAATAAAAATGCCTTCCGATATCGAAAGGCATTTGTTATAATTGTAAAAGTAAATTAGTGATGAAGCACTTCTTCACCTTCTTTCATGGGAATGTTTTGAGGAACAAAATCTTCTTCATAACCTGGTTTGCTATAATCATAAGGCCATCTGTGTACATGAGGAATTTCGCCTTCCCAGTTTCCGTGAATGTGTTTAATAGGAGCAGTCCACTCTAAAGTATTTGAACTCCAAGGATTTTGAACTGTTTTCTTACCGTAGAAAATACTACTAAAGAAATTGTATAAGAATACCAATTGGAATGCTCCGCCAACTAAGGCAAAACAAGTGATGATAACATTTACATTTTGTAAATCATCAAATAATGGAAAGTTGGTATTGGTATAATATCTTCTTGGTAACCCTGCCATTCCGATAAAGTGCATTGGGAAGAAAACCCCATAAGCACAAACTGCAGTTACCCAAAAGTGAATATAACCTAAGTTTTTATTCATCATTCTTCCAAACATTTTTGGGAACCAATGATATATTCCTGCAAACATTCCGTAAAGAGCGGAAATACCCATTACTAGGTGAAAGTGCGCTACGACAAAATAGGTGTCGTGCACGTTAATATCCAAAGTGCTGTCTCCCAAAATGATTCCAGTCAAACCTCCGGTAATGAAGGTAGACACCAACCCAATAGAGAAAAGCATAGCAGGATTTAACTGCAAGTTACCTTTCCATAAAGTAGTGATATAATTAAATGCTTTTACGGCAGATGGAATCGCAATCAACAAGGTAGTGAAAGTAAACACAGATCCTAAGAATGGATTCATTCCCGAGATAAACATGTGGTGACCCCAAACTATGGTTGACAAGAAGGCGATTGCAATTAACGACATAATCATGGCTCGGTAACCAAAGATTGGTTTACGAGAATTAGTTGCAATAACTTCGGAAGTAATTCCAAGAGCTGGTAATAAAATGATATAAACCTCAGGATGACCTAAGAACCAAAATAAGTGTTCAAACAAAACTGGAGAACCACCTTGGTAATGCAATACTTCGCCAGCAATATAAATATCCGATAAGAAGAATGAAGTTCCAAAACTTCTATCCATTACCAACATCAGAGCTGCTGAAAGTAATACTGGAAATGATATAACACCAATTACTGCTGTAATAAAGAAAGCCCATATTGTAAGTGGAAGTCTTGTAAATGACATTCCTTTTGTTCTCAAATTAATTACTGTTACGATGTAATTCAAAGAGCCTAATAAAGATGCAGCAATAAATATTGACATCGAAACTAACCATAAAGTCATTCCTGTTCCAGATCCAGAAATGGCTTGTGGCAATGCACTCAATGGTGGATAAATTGTCCATCCTGCATTGGCTGGTCCAGATTCTACGAATAATGAACTTACCATGATTACACTTGATATAAAAAACAACCAATACGAAATCATGTTTAAAACTCCTGATGCCATATCACGAGCTCCAATTTGAAGTGGTATTAATAAGTTACTAAAAGTTCCGCTTAGTGCGGCTGTTAGAACAAAGAATACCATTATAGTTCCATGAATAGTGATTAATGAAAGATAAGCTTCATTTGTCATTACTCCGCCTGGAGCCATTTTTTCACCAAGAAAAAAACTAAATATTTTGAATGACTGTTCTGGCCATGCTAATTGCATTCTGAAAAGCAAAGACATTGCTACACCAATAACCCCCATGATAATACCAGTGAGCAAATACTGTTTGGCAATCATTTTATGGTCAATACTAAAAATATATTTAGTTATGAAGGTGTCTTTATGATGGTGTTCGTGATCGTGACTTTCGTCGTGATTGTGAGCTTCTGCTGACATAGTGTGTTAACTTTAAATTTAATAAATTATTTCATTTCTGCTTGAGCAACAATAGTTGTGTCTTTGCTTTTTGAAGAAGTTGAGTCTTTATTTTGTGTTGCTGTCTCTTCTGCCTTTGCTTCAGCTAGAGCATTCTTAACGGCTAGAACAATTGTTTTTGGTGCGTTTTCTTTTAACCAAATCTTGTAATCTTCTGGTGTGTCGACTACAATTTTCATTTGCATGTTGTAATGTGATGCTCCACAAATTTTGTTGCATAACAATAAATAATCAAATGTGTATGGGTCAAGGGCTGCTTCGCCTTTAGCTACTAAATCAGCACTTTTCTTAGCTCTGATTGCGTTAATATTAGCTACTTTTTCAATCATGTCCGGATTATCTCTCATTTCAGCCGTAGTTACTGATGGAATGAATGAGAAGTTGGTTACCATACCCGGAACACAGTTCATTTGTGCTCTAAAATGTGGCATGTAAGCGGAGTGTAGCACATCTTGCGAACGCATTTTGAAAACAATTCTTGTTCCTTTTGGGATGTGCAATTCTGTAGAATTGAAGTCATCCTGCGCATTTGGATCTGACAAATCAACTCCTAAATTATTTACACCTTCAATATAACGTACATTAGCTTTACCTAATACATGGTCAGAACCCGAATATCTCGCTGTCCATTTAAATTGTTGTGCATAGAGTTCAATAACAATAGCATTTTTATCGTCTTTTTCAGAAACAAACATGATGTTTGTCCAAGCATACAATCCGTAAAGAATTAACACTGCCAAAACGATTGCTGGAATTATACTCCAAATAAATTCTAATTTATTACTATCTGAAAAATAAAGTGCTTTTTGACCTTGTCTTCCTCTATATTTAAAAGCAAAATAATGTAATAAAGCTTGGGTTATAGTTTGTGCAATAAAAATTACTGCCATTGAAATAACCATAAGATTATCAATTTCTGGGCCATGTGTTGATGCAGAATTTCCAATCAAAGGAAATTTACCATAGTACATGAAACAATAAATTGTGGTAACATAAATGAAACCAAGGAAAGCAAACATTAAATAACCATTAACTTTATTATCATTATCGTTTGCGACTTGTGACACATTAACGCTAACGCCAACTTGTGTTAAGTGGAATATTTTTGTTAACTGCCATAAGGCAACTGCCAATAAAACTACAACTATAAGTACCAAAAGAGTTGTCATTTGTAATTTACTTTAAATATTAATAATGAAAATGTTTGCTTTCTTCTATAAAAGGATTTCTTTTTGGTACTAGAGGAACTTTAGTTAAAGCGCTAAATACTACAAAAATAAATAATCCAAAGAAAAATAATAGAGATGAAATTTCAGGTAGTCCAATAAACCATCTATCGCCGACAGTTGCAGGCATAATCATATTGAAAAAATCAACATAGTGTCCAGCTAAAATTACGATTCCGCCCATCACGACAATCCAATAAATACGTTTGAAATCTGTGTTGATTAAAAGCAAAATTGGGAATACAAAATTCATGAATAAGGCCCCAAAAAATGGCAAGTTGTAAACTTCTATTCGTGTTTTGAAATATGTAACCTCTTCAGGAATGTTAGCATACCAAATCAACATAAATTGTGAAAACCATAAATAAGTCCAGAATACACTGATACCAAACATGAATTTTGATAAATCGTGGATATGACTAGAATTTACATTCTCTAAATATCCTTTAGATTTTAAATAGATAGTAACCAATTGAATAGTTGTAATCCCGCTAACAAAGAAACTAGCAAAAACATACCATCCAAATAGTGTACTAAACCAATGTGGATCTAATGACATAATCCAATCCCAGGCCATTATAGATTCAGAAACGATAAAGAATACTAAAAATGCCGCTGACATTTTGAAATTCTTTTTGTAGAAAATATCATCGTTTGCTTCATCTTGTGCTAAGCAATTTTTTCTAGATAAATAGCGGTATAAATTCCATCCAAATAAGAATATTGCAGCTCTTGAAATCCAGAAAGCAAAATTCAAATAACCCGATTTACCAGCAATTATTTCATCATAATTTGGGCTATGAGGGTCGGTAACTCCTTCTTTTAACCAAACAAATAAATGGTTAAAATGAAATCCTGATAACAATAAAAATATAAAGAAAATAACAGAGATAACGGGTAAGTAAGCCGTAATTCCTTGCATTACTCTAAACAAAACTGGAGACCAACCTGCTTGTGCTACCTGTTGTATTGCGTAGAATGCTAAAACA
>JAYVNT010000348.1:0-12566 GCA_043758285.1 Flavobacterium sp. | reverse complement strand
AACGGAAAAAAGCAACACCTACAACCAAATCAAAAGAAAGAATTACAAACGAATACTAACCATCTATTCGAATGTTCTTACCGGTTACAACGGTGATGGCATTACCAAACAAATCGGAACCGAATTAAACAACTACCAATTGCCAAAAGGAGTTACCTATTCCTTCTCGGGAGTGCAGGAAGAACAAGGCAAAAACCAAAGTTTCCTGATGTTAGCCTTATTCCTAGCTATGGCAGGAATTACTATCATTATTGTGTTACAGTTCAACTCAGTTTCAAAAACGGTCGTGATTCTATTCACCGTCTTGCTTAGTTTCAGTGGCGTGTTCTATGGCTATGTCATTGCCAATATGGATTTCGTAATCCTAATGACCATGATGGGAATCATTTCCCTGGCGGGAATTGTAGTAAAGAACGGAATTGTACTGATGGATTTCTTCGTCCTACTGCTCGATAAAAAAGTAGCCGACAAAGGAGTAGCATCGCACAACGATTTATCGCTTGACGAAATCAAAGTTGTAATCATCGAAAGCGGAAAATCGCGTTTGCGTCCCGTTCTTCTAACTGCCTTAACCGCTGTTTTAGGATTAATACCGTTAGCCATTGGGTTGAACTTTGACTTCTTTGGGTTAATAACCGATTTGAATCCGCACCTCTACATGGGTGGTGACAACGTTATTTTCTGGTCGCCACTGGCGTGGACCATCATCTTCGGATTGACCTATGCCACAGTGCTAACCTTAATCATGGTTCCGGTAATGTTCTATTTAGTAAAACGAACGAAGTATTATATTAGAGATAGAAAAGCGTTGTAATAACTATTTTAAAATTAAAAAAGGGAACTCAATTTGAAAATTAACAATAGAGAAGCCAATTTCAAGATTGTGAAAATGTAATATCTCAAAATAGCATAAATTTAAAAAGGGTTGTCATATTGTGACAGCTCTTTTTGTTTTTTTAGTGGTTTATCACAATCACTAGAATTTAAACAATCAATGAATGCAACGCAAAAAAACAACTTACTGCAACACGGAGCAGCGTGTTGCTCTGCCGGACAAGCTTTACTGTAACACGGAGCAACGTGTTGCACTAAAGCAAAACATCCTTTTGTTTAATACCAAGCATAAAAAAAAGGAACTCAAATTGAGTTCCTTTTTTTTATAAAGCGTTTAAATTTTTACTTCAATAACGAATCTAATGCTTCCTGCAATTTTGGGTCAGAAGGTCGCTCTGCATCCGACTTAACAATATTTCCTTTTGGATCAAGCAATATGAATCTCGGAATAGAGTTAATCTTATAAGCCATCACAAAATCTGACCTCCAGTCTTTATCAGCCAGCAATTGAATTCCGCCTAATTGCTTATCCGCAACAAACGATTTCCATTTATCATGGTCTTTAGCAACATCAACAGAAATGCTCACAAAAGCAATGTTTTTCCCTTCATATTTGGCTTCTACTTTTTGCAAAAAAGGAATTTCACCACGACATGGACCACACCAAGTTGCCCAAACATCAATATAAACATACTTGCCACGCAAATCTTCCAGTTTCGTTTTGCCGCCTTTTTGGTTTTCATATTCAAAAGGAGCCGAAGCCAAGTTATTCATTTTATTCGCGGCCAGCTTCTGATTGTAATACTGTTTAAAACCAAACAATGACCCTTCAATATTTTGCTTTTGCAAGGAAACAAAATTTGAATCTAGTTTACCCATATCCAATTTCTGAAAATCTGAATTCTTTTTTTCCTCAACCATTTTGTTGAAATTTGCCTCATCCGCAGCCAGAAAATTTTCATATTTAAAAGTGCTTTCTGCTACTGTATATTGTGCTAAATAATTGTTCTCGGCTTCACCCTTACCAGTATATTTGATAGATGCGTCAAATTTTTTGGCGTCCATTTTCAACTTCAAATCATAACCTGCCTTCAAAAACAAATCGGTATATTCTACACCGTCAAATAGTTGATACAATCCTTCTTTGGCATCAAAATTGGCTTTGAAAAGATTGTTTTTATCAATTTTGATTTCTTGAATCGTTTTATCATTGTCTTTAATATAAATAACATCCCCATTTCTGTTGGCTATGTCGGCTTGAAAACTTACCATGCTACCTTGAGCAAAACTTGCGCTAGACAATACAAACGCAACAAAAATGAAATACAATTTTTTCATAAAAATAAATTTTAATTTAAGTGAAATCAAATATACTTTTTTAATTCAATCGAATTTAAAGATTAACATAAATTTTATACTTGATATGACTTACACTTTTACGGTATTAATTTGATTTTTGTTTTTACTTTTGCAAAAAATTATTCTAATGTACAGAAGTCATACGAACGGAGAATTAAATGCTTCCCACATCAATAAAAAAGTAACACTCGCCGGTTGGGTTCAAAAATCGCGTGACAAAGGATTTATGGTTTGGGTTGATTTGCGCGACCGTTACGGAATTACGCAATTAATTTTTGATGAAAACCGTACCGATAAAACCGTTTTCGAAAAAGCAAAATCTTTAGGAAGAGAATTCGTCATCCAAGTAAAAGGAACTGTTATTGATCGCGAATCCAAAAACGCCAACATGACCACAGGCGATATTGAAATTCTAGTTTCAGAGTTGAATATTCTAAATACAGCTTTAACTCCACCATTTACCATTGAAGACGAAACCGATGGCGGCGAAGACATCCGCATGAAACACCGTTACCTCGACATCCGAAGAAATCCAGTTAAAAACGCCTTGCTTTTCCGTCACAAAGTAGCAATGGAAGTTCGTAAATACTTATCCGATTTAGATTTTTGTGAAATAGAAACACCCGTTTTAATCAAATCAACTCCAGAAGGTGCAAGAGATTTCGTGGTTCCAAGCCGAATGAATGCAGGACAATTTTATGCTTTACCTCAATCGCCACAAACCTTCAAACAATTGTTGATGGTTGGAGGAATGGACAAGTATTTCCAAATCGTAAAATGCTTCCGCGACGAAGATTTACGCGCCGACAGGCAGCCAGAATTCACACAAATCGATTGCGAAATGGCATTTGTAGAGCAAGAAGATATTCTGAATGTTTTCGAAGGATTGACAAGACATTTACTCAAAGAAATTAAAGGTATTGATGTTGCTGAATTTCCTAGGATAACATATGATTACGCCATGAAAACCTATGGAAATGACAAACCAGACATTCGTTTTGAAATGAAATTTGGCGAGTTAAATTCAGTAGCACAACACAAAGATTTTTCAGTTTTTAATGCTACCGAACTAGTGGTTGGAATTGCCGCTCCAAATTGTGCTTTACACACCAGAAAAGAAATCGACGGGTTGATTGATTGGGTTAAACGTCCACAAGTTGGTGCATCAGGAATGGTTTATGTGAAATGTGAAGAAGACGGAACCTTTAAATCATCTGTAGATAAATTTTACGACCAAAACGATTTGTCTAATTGGGCAAAAGCAACCGGAGCAAAAGCTGGCGATATGATTTTTGTGCTATCCGGGCCGGCAGACAAAACAAGAACGCAACTTTCAGCACTTCGAATGGAATTAGCAACTCGTTTAGGATTACGAAATCCTGAAGTATTTGCTCCACTCTGGGTGGTAGATTTTCCTTTATTAGAATGGGATGAAGAAAGCGGTCGTTATCATGCTATGCACCATCCATTTACTTCTCCAAAGCCAGAAGATATGAAACTCATTGAAACCGAACCAGGAAAAGTGCGTGCCAATGCGTATGACATGGTATTAAATGGAAATGAAATTGGCGGAGGTTCAATCAGAATTCACGATAAAGAATTACAAAGCAGGATGTTTTCTCTTTTAGGATTTTCTCCTGAACAAGCTGAAGAACAATTTGGTTTCTTGATGAATGCATTCCAATTCGGCGCACCACCACATGGTGGATTAGCATTTGGATTGGACCGATTGGTTTCCATTCTCGGCGGACAAGAAACGATTAGAGATTTTATTGCCTTCCCTAAAAACAATTCTGGAAGAGATGTAATGATTGATGCACCATCCGCAATTGATGATGCTCAATTGAGAGAATTATTTATAAAATTAGATTTGAAGTGATTTCTATCAAATTCATATAATTTTAAGAAGCAACTGTTCAAATAGTTAAAAACAGTTGCTTTTTTTATGTGTAAATTTAAAATGTCTCAAGTATTTCGCCATCAATATTTTAAAGTAGCCATAGAATTTTAACAAATTTTTAATTATTTCACGTCTAAATGCTTGTTATGTCGCAATAAAATTTATCTTTGACGATTATTAATAATTTTTACATTACAAATGCGCACAGGAACAGTAAAATTTTTCAACGAGTCTAAAGGTTATGGTTTTATCACAGATGATGAAACAGGAAAAGACATTTTCGTACATGCAACCGGAGTTAAAACTGAAAATTTAGCAGAAGGAGACAAAGTAACTTACGAAGAAGAAGAAGGTAGAAAAGGTAAAGTAGCAGCTCAAGTAGTAGCTATCGAAGACTAATATATATTATTTTTTGATTACCTAAAATGACTTAACGTCCCGAATATTCGGGACGTTTTTTTATGTTTTAAAGTTTATTATTTAAAATCGATTTAAATAGTGTTTTTTAAGAAGTAAATAACAAACGTTTATCACTTGGTTTTTGCGAATTAAATAATGCGATGTATATTTGTGCCTATTTAAATTACCTCTAATTTTTAGTGCTATGCAATCCAATCAATTAGATTATATTCCAATTCTCATGCAAGCTGGTTTAGCCATAGGGTTTGTGGTTTTAACCATCATTGGCTCTGGTTATTTAGGCCCAAAAAGACACTCTAAAAACAAAGATAAAAACTTTGAATGTGGTATCGAATCTGTTGGAAATGCAAGAATTCCTTTCTCTGTTAAATATTTCCTTATCGCTATCCTTTTTGTATTGTTTGATGTCGAAGTGATTTTCCTATATCCTTGGGCAATTAACTTCAAAGCATTGGGCGTTGATGGAATGATCAAAATGGTTATTTTCATGATGTTGCTTTTAGTTGGTTTCTTTTACATCATCAAAAAGAAAGCTTTAGAGTGGGAATAAATTTTAGATAAAAGAAAATAGACTTTGAGATAATAGACAATTATGGCTGAATCTAAAACAAATATGGTTGCTCCACCAGAAGGAGTTACTGGCGAAGGTTTCTTCGCCACAAAACTGAACGATGTCGTTGGAATGGCACGCGCAAATTCACTTTGGCCATTACCTTTCGCGACTTCTTGTTGTGGAATCGAATTCATGGCAACAATGGCATCTCACTACGATTTAGCGCGTTTTGGTTCTGAAAGAGTTAGTTTTTCACCACGCCAAGCCGATATGTTGATGGTAATGGGGACAATTTCCAAAAAAATGGCACCAATTTTACGTCAGGTTTATGAGCAAATGTCGGAACCACGCTGGGTAATTGCCGTTGGTGCTTGTGCATGTTCCGGCGGTGTTTTCGATACGTATTCTGTATTACAAGGAATTGACAAAGTTATTCCAGTTGATGTTTACGTTCCAGGTTGTCCTCCAAGACCAGAGCAAATTGTTGATGGCGTAATGGCATTACAGGAATTGGTAAGAAACGAATCTGTTCGCAGAAGAAATTCACCAGAATATAAAGAATTATTAACTTCTTACAACCTATAACATGGCTTTAGAAACGACATTCATACAAGAAAAATTATCTCAAAAATTCGGAAACAATGTCCTGAATTTTGAAATGAAACGAGACATTTTCACTCTTGAAGCAACTCCAGAAACTATTCATGAAGTAATTAAAACTTTGAAAGAAAGCGAAAGCTTAAACTTCCATTTTTTGACTGATTTGACCGGAATTCATTTTCCTGATAATGATGCGATGCATCAGTTTTCAGTAGTGTATCAATTACACAATTGGATTGAGAATGTTAGAATTCGCGTAAAAACATATTTACCAGAAAATCCAACATTAGATACAATAACAGATTTGTTTCTATGTGCAAATTGGATGGAAAGAGAAGCTTGGGATTTCTTCGGAATTGATTTTAAAGGACATCCACAACTGAAACGAATTTTAAATATGGATGAAATGGTTTCTTTTCCCATGCGAAAAGAATTTCCAATGGAAGATAGCGGAAGAACCGATAAAGACGATCGTTTTTTCGGAAGAACAATTAATAATGGATAATTAAACAATTGTAACTAAACAGAATTTAAAATTTAATAGACACCGAAAATTAATTATTAATTATTAATTATCAATTGTCAATTGTCAATTAAGAAAATGTCAGATTTATTATTACCACCAGAGCATCGTTATGCTAAAATAATTGAAGCAACTCGCAATGAAGATGGGAGTGAATTTTCTATCTTGAATTTGGGGCCAACACATCCAGCAACTCATGGGATATTTCAAAACATCTTGTTGATGGATGGTGAAAGAATACTTGATGCCGAACCAACCATTGGTTACATTCACCGTGCGTTTGAAAAAATTGCAGAAAATCGTCCGTTTTACCAAATCAATGTATTGACAGACCGTATGAACTATTGTTCGTCGCCAATAAACAATATGGCTTGGTGGATGACGGTTGAAAAATTATTACAAATCGAAGTGCCAAAACGCGCACAATATTTGAGAGTAATTGTGATGGAACTAGCTAGAATTACAGATCATTTAATTTGTAATTCTATACTTGGTGTAGATACAGGAGCATATACCGGTTTCCTTTACGTGTTCCAATTCAGGGAGAAAGTATACGAAATCTACGAAGAAATCTGTGGCGCCCGCTTAACCACGAATATGGGAAGAATTGGTGGTTTCGAAAGAGATTGGTCTCCAAAAGCTTTTGAATTATTAAATACGTTCCTTGAAGATTTTCCAATTGCTTGGAAAGAATTTGAAAGTCTTTTTGAAAGAAATAGAATTTTTATAGATAGAACGGTTAATGTCGGTTCAATTTCCGCTGATAAAGCGATGCAATACGGTATGACAGGACCAAATCTTCGTGCTGCCGGAATTGATTATGACGTACGTAAAGCACAGCCATACTCTTCCTATGAAGATTTCGAATTTGATATCCCAGTCGGAAAATCAGGTGATACTTACGACCGTTTTTGCGTTCGTAATGCCGAAGTTTGGGAAAGCTTGAGTATTATTCGTCAAGCTTTGGATAAATTACCAGCAGGTTCAATTCATGCTGATGTTCCTGATTATTATCTACCCCCAAAAGAAGATGTTTACACCAATATGGAGAGTTTAATCTATCACTTCAAAATTGTGATGGGTGAAGTTCCTGTTCCTTTGGATGAAATTTATCACGCTGTCGAAGGTGGAAATGGAGAATTAGGGTTCTACTTAATTACCGACGGAAGCAGAACACCTTATCGATTGAAATTCAGAAGACCTTGTTTTGTTTATTATCAAGCATATACTGATATGATAAAGGGCGGAATGTTATCCGATGCCATCGTAATATTATCAAGTTTAAATGTAATTGCCGGCGAATTAGACGCATAAGAATTATGGAAAGATCACATATACAACAAGAGATAAACATAACCGACAATTTGATTACACGTATCAATGAGTTAATCAGTCATTATCCTGCAGACAAAAGAAAATCAGCTTTATTGCCGATTTTGCACGAAGTTCAGGATGCCCATGACAATTGGTTAAGCATTGAATTGCAAAACAAAGTAGCCGAAATTTTGGAAATACAACCGATTGAAGTCTATGAAGTCGTGACATTTTATACAATGTACAATCAAAGACCAATTGGAAAATATATGTTTGAATTCTGCCAAACTTCTGCCTGTTGTTTAAATGGTGTAGAGAATTTGATGGATTACACTTGTAATAAATTAGGAGTTGACGTTGGTGAACCAACGGCTGACGGACTTTTTGAAGTTCGCGGTGTGGAATGTCTTGGCGCTTGTGGTTATGCGCCAATGATGCAGTTGGGTGATTTCTTTAAGGAACATTTGACCGAAGCAAAGATTGATCAGTTAATTACCGATTGCAAAGAAGGAAAAATCACTTTACACGATAAATAATATCATGGGAAGAAAAATATTATTAGACAAAATAAACGTTCCAGGCATTAGGACTTATGAAGTATATCGCAAAGAAGGCGGCTATGCTTCGGTAGAAAAAGCTCTAAAAAAAATGACTCCCGATGAAGTGTTGGAAGAGGTAAAAACTTCTGGACTTCGTGGTCGTGGTGGTGCTGGATTTCCTGCCGGAATGAAATGGAGTTTTATTGATAAAAAATCGGGTAAGCCAAGACATTTGGTTTGCAATGCAGATGAATCAGAACCTGGAACTTTCAAAGATCGTTATTTGATGGAATTTATTCCCCATTTATTGATTGAAGGAATGATTACTTCGAGTTATGCATTGGGTGCCAACCTATCCTACATCTACATCCGTGGAGAATATATGTGGGTTTACAAAATTTTAGAAAATGCCATCGCCGAAGCAAAAGCTGCCGGTTGGTTGGGTAAAAATATATTAGGTTCAGGTTATGATTTGGAATTGTATGTTCAAGTTGGTGCCGGAGCTTACATCTGTGGAGAAGAAACGGCGCTGATAGAAAGCTTGGAAGGAAAACGTGGAAATCCTAGAATTAAACCACCATTCCCAGCAGTTATGGGACTTTGGCAAAATCCAACCGTAGTAAACAATGTAGAAACTATTGCTGCCGTGCCTTGGATTGTAAACAATTCGGGTGCCGATTATGCAGGAATTGGAATTGGACGTTCAACAGGAACCAAATTAATTTCTGCTTCTGGAAATATCAAAAATCAAGGCGTTTTCGAAATTGATTTAGGATTATCAGTTTACGAATTTATGAATTCTGATGAATATTGTGGCGGAATGCAAATCGATAGACCTTTGAAAGCATTAGTACCAGGAGGAAGTTCGGTACCAATATTACCAGCACATTTGATCTACAAAACTGCAGCAGGAGAAAATCGCTTGATGACTTACGAAAGTCTTTCTGATGGTGGATTTGCAACAGGTTCCATGTTGGGTTCAGGTGGATTTATTGTGTATGATGACCGAGCTTGTATCGTTCGTAATACGTGGAATTTTTCAAGATTTTACCATCACGAAAGTTGTGGGCAATGCACACCATGCCGAGAAGGAACAGGTTGGTTAGAAAAAGTATTACACAGAATTGAAAACGGACACGGACGCGAAGAAGACATCGAATTATTGTGGAGCATACAGGCAAAAATCGAAGGAAATACGATTTGTCCTTTGGGTGATGCTGCTGCATGGCCAGTTGCTGCAGCAATTCGTCATTTTAAAGACGAATTTGAATACCATATCCGTTTCCCTGAAAAAATAAAAAATAGAGATCACTTTGTAGCTGAACCTTTTGAAAAAGTAAAGCATTTAATGGCAAAGCAAACAGTATAATTTAAAAGTACGAAGTTGGAAGTTGGAAGTTGGAAGTGGAAACACAAAAACTTTCAAACTTTAAACTTTTAAACAAAGAATATAATGAAAGTAACCATAGACGGTCAAGAAATTGAAGTAACTTCAGGAACAACAATCCTGCAGGCGGCTCGTATGATTGGTGGAGAATCTGTTCCGCCAGCCATGTGTTATTATTCTAAACTAAAAGGAACCGGTGGAAAATGCCGTTGTTGCCTGGTTGATGTGACTAAAGGAAGCGAAGCCGACCCAAGACCAATGCCAAAGTTAATGGCGTCGTGTGTAACAGGTTGTCAGGACGGAATGGAAATAGCCAGCAAATCATCGGACAGAGTTAGAGATGCCAGAAATGCCGTAACCGAATTTCTATTGATAAATCACCCATTAGATTGTCCGGTTTGTGATCAAGCTGGTGAATGTGATTTGCAGAATTTAAGCTTTGAACACGGAAAATTACAACACCGTTTCGTTGAAGATAAAAGAACTTTTGAGCCAGAAGACATTGGTGACAAAATCCAATTGCACATGAATCGTTGTATTGTTTGCCAACGTTGTGTGGAAGTGGCTGACCAATTGACTGACGGTAGAGTTCACGGAGTGTTAAACCGTGGTGATCATTCACAAATTTCGACTTGTGTTTCGGCAGCGATTGACAATGAATTTTCTGGAAATATGATTGATGTTTGTCCGGTTGGTGCTTTGACTGATAAGACTTTCCGTTTCAAATCTAGAGTTTGGTTTAACAAACCTTTCAACGCACATAGAGATTGTACAACTCCAGGTTGTTGTGGAAAAACTACCGTTTGGATGTTTGGAAACGAAATACAAAGAGTAACAGCAAGAAAAGATGAATTCCATGAAGTAGAAGATTTTATCTGCAATACTTGTCGATTTGATAAAAAAGAAGTTGCTGATTGGGTAATTGAAGGTCCTAGAAAATTTGAAAAAGATTCGGTTATCAATCAAAATAAATATTACGGAAAAATAGATACTGTAGTTATCGAAACCGAAAAAGGAATTCTTCAAGGTAGAGACATTGATCGCAAAAAAATCAGCATGGCTGAGATTGATTACAACGAAAAAATTGATGGTAACTTAATAGATTCGAAGAAAAATGGATAGTGGATTTATTATTGAAAAAAGTATTCTAATTGTAGTTGTCTTTGCTGTAACAATGCTTATGGCAATGTATTCTACTTGGGCTGAACGTAAAGTTGCTGCATTTTTGCAAGATAGAGTTGGTCCAAATCGTGCCGGTTGGGGTGGATTATTGCAACCGCTTGCCGATGGAATGAAATTGTTTGCTAAAGAAGAATTTGAACCCGACACTAAGAATAGGTTTCTATTTTTTGTTGGTCCAGCCATTGCGATGAGCACTGCTTTAATGACCAGTGCAGTAATTCCTTGGGGTGATAAATTAGAAATTTTTGGAAGAACAGTTTACCTTCAAGCGACTGATATTGATGGTTCGTTGTTATATATATTCGCAGTTGTTTCTATTGGAGTTTACGGAATTATGATTGGTGGTTGGGCTTCGAATAATAAATTCTCACTAATGGGTGCTGTTCGTGCTGCATCACAAATGGTTTCATATGAAGTTGCAATGGGATTGTCCATAATTGCTTTGATTATGATGACAGGAACGTTGAGTTTAAAAGAGATTTCGATACAACAACACGGTTGGCATTGGAATGTAATTTATCAACCTGTTGGATTTTTAATTTTCCTAATTTGTGCCTTTGCCGAAACCAATAGAACGCCATTCGATTTAGCAGAATGTGAGAGCGAATTGATTGGTGGTTATCACACTGAATATTCTTCCATGAAAATGGGATTTTATTTGTTTGCGGAATATGCAAACATGTTTATATCTTCAACAATTTTAGCGGTTTTATATTTTGGTGGATACAATTATCCTGGAATGCAATGGTTGGTGGACCATGCAGGTGTAAACATTGCTAACATATTAGGAATAGGCGTTTTATTTATCAAAATATGTGCGTTCATTTTCTTTTATATGTGGGTTCGTTGGACCATACCACGTTTTAGATACGATCAGTTGATGAATCTAGGATGGAAGATTTTAATTCCACTTTCAATCGTTAATATAGTAATAACAGGAATTTGCATTTTAGCTTTTAAATAAGATACAGCAATTATGTCAACATCAATACAAAGTATATCACTTTCAGGTCACAAAAAACAAGTTTCCAATAAGGAAATGACTTTTTGGGAAAGATTATATCTAATAGCTATCGTCAAAGGATTGCTTATCACCATCAAACACTTTTTTAGAAAAAAAGCCACTATTCAGTATCCTGAACAAGTGCGAGAATTTAGCCCAGTATATCGTGGACAACACATGTTGAAACGAGATGAATTAGGTCGTGAAAACTGCACGGCTTGCGGATTATGTGCCTTGTCTTGTCCCGCAGAAGCGATTACGATGAAAGCTGAGGAACGAAAAAAAGGCGAAGAACATTTGTACCGAGAAGAAAAATACGCTTCGATATATGAAATTAATATGTTGAGATGCATTTTTTGTGGCTTGTGTGAAGAAGCTTGTCCTAAAGATGCTATCTATTTAACAACTTCCAAAAAATTAGTGCCATCTAGTTATGATAGAGAAGATTTCATTTTTGGAAAAGACAAATTAGTAATGCCTTTGGATATGGCAATGAAAAACGCTCAACTTAAAAACGCTAACTAATGTCGCCAATAACCATCATATTTTACTTTTTATCCGCCATAACCTTGGCATCAGCGTTTTTGACAATTTATAGTAAAAACCCAATTCACAGTGCAATTTATTTGGTAATTTGCTTCTTTAGCATTGCAGGTCATTATTTATTATTCAACGCGCAGTTTTTAGCGATAGTTCATATTATTGTATACTCTGGTGCTATCATGGTGCTCTTTTTATTTACCATTATGTTGATGAATTTGAACAAAGAAGACGAAGTACATAAACCACGTATTACTCGGCTTGGCGCAATTACTGTTTTTGTTTTGATGAGTGTTGTTTTAGTGACTATTTTTATTCATTCAAAAACGATAGTTGGTGATTATGATGTTTCGGGGGAAGATTTCCAAAGTATAAAAAAACTTGGTGTTGTATTATTAAACGAATATATGGT
>JAYVNT010000347.1:0-12587 GCA_043758285.1 Flavobacterium sp. | reverse complement strand
AGGTTGAACTGATAGGCATTTGAATGTGCAATACATCAGAACTCGGATTAGGATAAATCGAAATGGCACTGTTTAAGTCAAAGTTTTGGTTACCTAATGTAACCGCAGAATTAGCGGAAATGAGGTGTCGTTGTGGATCAAATTGAACACTTGTAATTGGAAATGGAACCGCTTCTAGAATTACTTCACCATCAAAAGTGTTGTCTAAAACCAAATCGGCTTGTTGTCCGTTTGCGCCAAAAATTCTAACAGGAACAGGCATTTCAAAATAAGAAACGGAAGCATCTGATTGTGTTTGATTAACAACAAATCTAGCTTGTCCTGAACCCCAATTTTGAGCGGTGATAGTATACGTCGGATAACCTTGATTATAAATCCAATCATTAAAAAACTCGGTTAAACTAGAGCCATAAACCGCCTCTAAATGAGTTTGCAAATCAGTAGTTGCCGCGTATTTATAAGCCAAATTTGGGTCGGCTAAGTAATTTTTTAATCCTTGGAAAAAAGCAGCATCACCTAGTTTGAAACGTAACATTTCCAGAACCATAGCGCCTTTATCATAACTCAATCGACTGTTGAAAATTCTGTTTACACTGGTGGCTTGTGTGTCGGTTAAATAAACATTCCCAGTTGGACTTGAGGTAATATAATCAATCATGCTTTGTTTGTCAGCAACAAAAGCATCAACACCATCAAAATTTTCAATAACTAAATCGGCTAAATAGGTAGCAAATCCTTCGTTCAACCAAATTTCTTTCCAATTTCCACAGGTTACCTTATCACCAAACCATTGATGTGCCATCTCGTGAGCAATCAGCCCACGACTAAATCCATCCATGAAAGAAACCGTAGTATGCTCCATCCCGCCGCCGCCGCCAAATTGAGCATGCCCATATTTTTCATTATGAAACGGATATACTTCAAACAAATTTTCATACAAATCCAAAATAGCAGGTGTTTCATCCAGTTGTGGTTGATAGGTAGCTAAATCTTCCGGATAAATGTAATTAATAATAGGGTATTGGTTTGGGGCTGTTCCACCAGTTAAATTATAAACGCTATAGTTTGAAACCGCAATTGCTACTAAATAAGCTGGAATTGGATAGCCGTGATGAAAATGAGTAGTTTTATTAGCTCCAGTTATTACTGGAGTTGTAGTTTCAATTCCGTTTGAAACCGCAATATATTGTGATGGAGCCGTAATGTAAACATCGATACTATTTACTTTATCATTCAAATCTTGTTTGCATGGCCACCAATCTCTGGCACCAAAAGGTTCAGAAAGTGTCCAAATAATTGGGCTTCCGTTATGTGTTGATTGTTCAAAGTAACCTGAGTTGTTGCTTGGTGGTGCTCCTGAATAATTAATTTCTACAGCTGTAGAATTCCCTGTTAAAAGTGTTGACTGTAATGTAATAATTAACTCATTGGTATTGCTATGAGTAAACGCAACATTATTACCGTTTTGTTTTACTGAACTCACCATTATTCTAGTTGCGTAATGTGGGTCGCTAGTATTTGTGATTTTAGAAAAATCAAAAGTAACCGTAGTCATATTTGACAAAGCAGTAAAAGTAGTGGTGACTTTTCCTTTAATAGAATAAACGGTTGGATTTACTGTAAACTCTAACTTTTGATAAGTAACGTCATAATTTTGAGTATTCGGATTAACTTGAATATTCATTAGTTGCGCAGCCGATTTCATTTCAGCTTCAGCAATCGAACTGGTTTTGTTTAAATTGTTTTGAGCAAAAACAAATGATATCGTGGAACAAAGTAAGAATAAGTAGGTTTTTTTCATGGTAATAACAAAATTTTTACGAATGTAATAATTATTGGATTATACTTCTGCCAAAATATATATAAATTATTCTTCTATAGATTTGATTTTTATTTGATTATAAAAAAGCAAGTTTTTCTATAACCAAAAGGTTATCTCAAACATTTCATTAAATTTGCGTCCTCATAAAGAAAATGTCATGTTACAAATAAGTTACATTAGAGATAATAAAGAAAAAGTGATTACGGCATTAGCCAAAAGAAATATGGATGTCAAGTCACTCGTGGAAGAAGTAATCCAATTAGACGAAAACAGAAGAAGCACGCAGGTAGCTTTAGACAATACGTTGGCAGAAGCCAACAAGCTTTCTGCATCCATTGGCGATTTAATGAAAAATGGCGAAAAAGCAAAAGCTGAAATTCTGAAAATGAAAACTGTTCAGCTCAAAGAAACCAGCAAAGAACTTGGTGAAAAATCAGATGCTTTGGCGAATGATCTTTTGCAAAAAATGTATCAGTTGCCAAATCTCCCTGCAGATATTGTTCCTTTTGGAAAAACTCCCGAAGAAAATTTGAACGTTTTTGAAGAAGGTGATATTCCTGTTTTGCACGAAGGCGCACAGCCCCACTGGGAATTAGTGAAAAAATACGATATCATCGATTTTGAATTAGGCGTAAAAATAACAGGCGCAGGATTTCCAGTTTATAAAGGAAAAGGAGCCAAATTACAACGCGCATTGATTTCTTATTTCTTAGATAAAAATACGGAAGCGGGTTATCAAGAATACCAAGTGCCCCATTTGGTAAACGAAGCTTCGGCATACGGAACGGGACAATTGCCCGATAAAGAAGGACAAATGTACCACGACGCTACCGACGATTTATATTTAATTCCAACGGCGGAAGTTCCGGTAACTAATATTTTTCGTGACGTAATTTTGCAAGAAAGCGATTTACCCATTTTGTGTACAGGTTACACACCATGTTTCCGAAGAGAAGCAGGTTCGTATGGCGCACACGTTCGCGGTTTGAATCGTTTGCACCAATTTGATAAAGTAGAAATCGTTCGCATCGAACATCCTGATAAATCGTATGAAGCTATAGAAGGCATGGTAGAACATGTAAAAACCTTATTGCAGGAATTGAAATTGCCATACAGAATTCTTCGGCTTTGTGGAGGCGATATGGGCTTTGCTTCGGCTTTGACTTATGATTTTGAAGTGTTTTCCACCGCACAAGATAAGTGGTTAGAAATTAGTTCGGTTTCCAATTTTGAAACCTTCCAAGCCAATCGTTTGAAATTGCGTTTCAAAGGAAAAGAGGGTAAAACGCAATTAGCGCACACTTTGAACGGAAGTTCATTGGCACTACCAAGAGTTTTAGCTGGAATTTTAGAAAACTATCAAACACCTGAAGGCATTGTAATTCCAGAAGTATTACGCAAGTATACTGGATTTGACATTATTAACTAGAAGTTAATCTTTTTTAAACAATGAACTAAACGGACATAAAATGTTTTACTTTAGTGCGTTGTTCTTTTAATTAAAATTCATGAAAAAAATTATCGCTATAGTTGTGTTATTCCTTTCTTTTTGGGCAAATGCTCAAAACGAGCTGTTGGCGAATAATTATTTCGACCGTGGCGAATTTGAAAAAGCCCTAGTGAGTTATGAAGAGTTACTGAAATCTCAAATTGGTAATGGGAATTATTTTGACAGAGTTGTTGAATGTAACCAACAATTACAACAATATGACAAAGCTCAAAAAGCAATTGAAGATCGATTAGACAAGTTCAAACAAAGCAATCTTTTGGTAGAATTAGGTTTTAATTATCAGTTGCAAAAAAACCAAGAGAAAGCCAATAAATATTACGATCAAGCAATTGATAAAATCAAGAAAAATGCTAATGAAGTATATGGAATTGCTTATGTTTTTGAAAGAAAATCGTTGGTAGATTACGCGCTTTTGTCCTATAAAACAGCTTTGGAAAAAGATCCTAAACTAAGCTTTAATTTTCAAATGGCTGTCCTTTATGGACAGAAAGGAAATACCAGTTTAATGATTGATACATTTCTTGATGAAGCCTATGTAAACCCGCAAAATCTTCCGTTAATTCAAAATCAGTTATCTAGGTTTATGACCGAAGAAGTGGATGTTACCTTTAACGAGTCGTTGAAAAAAGCATTGCTAATAAGAGCGCAGAAAACACAAGACGTTTTCTGGAATGATTTTTTGAGTTGGTTTTTTATACAACAAAAAGAATACGGCAAAGCATTTATACAGCAAAAAGCCATCTATAAAAGGAATCCAAATTCGTTTGTCAATATTGTTAGTTTAGGGCAAATGGCCATTGAAGATAACGATCAAGATTCAGCTCAAGAAATTTTGACCTTTGTTTTGGACAATACGAAAGATTTGGAAATGTTAATTCAAGCCCATTCCTATTTGATAGAAATGAAAATCAATCATGCTTTGGAGAAAGATTATCCAGTTATTACAGCCGAATTGGATGGTTTGATAAAAGAATTTGGCGTTTCACCATACACACTCCCACTATTAAAATTACAAGCCAATTTTACGGCATTTCATTTAAACGATCCTGAAAAAGCTAAAGTCATTTTAAAAAATGCTATGGAAATACCAATTAATAAATACCAATTAGCGGAAGCAAAAATGGAATTAGCAGACATCTTTTTATTTGAAGAAAAATTCAATCAAGCGTTGATTTATTATTCCCAAATTGATGAAGACATGAGTGGCGATGTGATTGGACAAGAAGCAAGTTTAAAAACAGCCAAAACCAGTTATTTTAAAACTGATTTCGAATGGGCATCGCATCAGTTGAAAGTATTGAAATCTGCTTCATCACAATTGATTGCTAATGATGCATTGGATTTGTTTTTGTTGATTAGTGACAATACTGTCAATGATTCTTTACAAGTGGCATTAAAGAAATTTGCGCATGCTGATTTTCTGTTATATCAAAATAAAAAACCAGAATCGTTAGCTCAATTTCAAGCCATTTTAAAAGAGAATAAAGGCGATGATATTGAAGCCGTAACACTTTTGCGAATTGGAAAAATCTATGAAAAACTTGGTGATTATACCAATGCTTTAGCCAATTATGATGCCATAATTAATAAACACAAAGACAGTATTTATATTGATGAAGCACTTTATTTTTCAGCTGAAATTTATGATGTTCAGTTTAAAGATGCTGAAAAAGCAAAACCGCTTTACGAAGAGATGATCTTCAAACACGAAGACAGTATTTACTATGTGGACTCCCGAAATAAATACAGAAAGTTACGTGGTGACACTAATCTTTAGTTGGTAGTTTCAGTCAGCAGTTTGTTTTTAAACAAATAATTGAATACCCAAATAACCAAATCCACTCAAAATGATAATTTACAATGTAACGATAAACATCCACGAAAGCGTTCACGACCAATGGATGCTATGGATGCAAGAGAAACATATTAACGATGTTTTGGCAACAGGAAAATTTTCATCAGCACGAATGGTAAAAGTTTTGATAGAAGAAGAAATGGGAGGAACAACCTATTCCATTCAATATACAACCAATACAAAAGAAACCTTGCAGAAATATTACGAAGAAGATGCGCCAAGACTTCGCGAAGAAGGACTGAAATTATTTGGCGATAAAATGTTGGCTTTTAGAACAGAATTGGAGTTGATATCGGAACATTAACAGACTAAATCAGACTTCATAGACATTTTGGATGTCATAGAAATCTAAGTAGTCTACAAATTTAACAATCTAAGCAGTCTAAAATGAATGACGTAAGAGCCAAAAAACACCTCGGGCAACATTTTTTAACCGATGAGTCCATTGCCAAATCCATTGCTGATACATTGAGTTTTTTTGGTTATGAGAACACGCTGGAAATTGGCCCAGGAATGGGCGTTTTGACCAAATATCTTTTGGAAAAACCGACTAGAACTTACGTTATCGAAATTGACAGAGATTCTGTTGAATATTTAAACGAACATTTCCCAAAATTACACGGCAAAATTATTTCCAAAGATGTTTTGAAATACAATATCAACGAAGTTTTTGAAGGTAACCCATTTGCCATCATTGGGAACTTTCCTTATAATATTTCTACACAAATTGTTTTTAAATGTTTAGAACTGCGCCATCAGGTTCCAGAGTTTTCAGGAATGTTTCAAAAAGAAGTGGCTGAACGCATTTGTGAAAAAAAAGGAACTAAGGCGTATGGAATTCTCTCTGTATTAGTTCAAGCATTTTATGAAGCCGAATATTTATTTACCGTTGGCCCAGAGGTTTTCAATCCGCCGCCAAAGGTAAATTCGGGAGTTTTAAGATTACGTAGAAAAGAAAGTTTCACATTACCATGTAATGAAAAATTATTTTTTTCTGTAGTGAAAACATCTTTTCAACAACGACGTAAGACCTTAAGAAATAGTTTAAAATCTTTTCAACTTTCGGATAATTTAAAAGAAGACACTATCTTTGACCTCCGACCTGAGCAGTTAACAGTCGAACAATTCATTGAACTCACTCAAAAAATAGAAGCCAATGCAGTTTAAAATCAGCAAAGAACTCTTAGCGCAAATCGAGCAACTGATTCATCAAAAAAATGACCAAGAACTGGTTGCTTTATTGAATGAAATGCACCATGCTGATATTGCCGAGATTTTTGATGAATTAGACATTAATGAAGCTATTTATATATTCAAAATTCTGGATAGCGAAATCACCGCTGAAATTTTATTAGAATTAGAAGATGATGTTCGTGAAAAGATACTTCATGGTCTTTCTGCCAAAGAAATTGCAGAAGAGTTAGATGAGCTCGATACTGATGATGCTGCAGATATCATTGCTGAACTTTCGCAAAGCAAAAAAGAAGAGGTAATCTCCGAACTAGAAGACGTTGAACACGCTAAAGATATTGTCGATTTGTTACGTTATGACGATGATACTGCAGGAGGTTTGATGGGAAAAGAAATGGTAAAAGTCAATGAAAATTGGAACGTACTGACTTGCGTAAAGGAAATGCGAATACAAGCAGAAAATGTTACTAGAGTTCATTCTATCTATGTTGTTGACGATGAAAATAGATTAAAAGGACGCTTGTCACTTAAAGATTTATTGACCACTTCCACTAAAACACCAATCAGCGAAGTTTATATCAAAAAAGTAGATTACGTAAGAGTTGATACTCCAAATACTGAAGTTGCCAGAGTAATGCAAAAGTATGATTTGGAGGCCATTCCTGTTGTGGACGAAATGGGAAGATTAGTTGGTCGTGTTACTGTTGATGATATTCTTGATGTGATCAAAGAGGAAGCCGATAAAGATTACCAAATGGCTGCGGGTATTACACAAGATATTGAAGCTGGGGATAGTGTTTTTGAATTAATAAAAGCTCGTCTGCCTTGGCTTTTAATAGGAATGGTTATAGAGATCGTTGCTTCGTTTGTACTTAAAAGCAATGAGGATGCGTTTCGACAATTTTCAACTTTAATTATTTTTGTTCCATTGCTCTCTGCAACTGCTGGAAATATTGGCGTTCAAGCATCAGCTATTGTGGTTCAAGGATTGGCTAATGGTTCGTTAAAAGAATTTAGTAAAAATTATTTCAAAAAAGAACTCATTGTTGCCATGATTTCGGGAGCTATTATTTCGATATTTATTTTGGTTTATCATTCTATAATGTATCAACAATATCAAGTAGGATTGGCTATTTCAATTTCCATTATTGTAGTTATAGTTTTTGCTGCTACATTGGGAACTTTAGTTCCATTATTTCTTCACAAAAACAAAATTGATCCAGCTATTGCTACTGGACCATTTATTACGACAACCAATGATGTTTTTGGGATTATAATTTACTTCACCATTGCAAGATTAATTCTAGGGTTTTAAACAAATTCCTTATACCCTTTTTTGTAATATTCACAATAGGAATATAAAGCCCAAAGAAACTTGTCAAATTGTTACACATATATTGCAGGAATAATGCAATTATTGAATTTTTTTTTTTTGAAAACTATTTAGTTTCTTCCCCCGATTCTGAATCATTATTTTCTTCCTCTTCGGATTCGTTCATTTTTTTATTATTTCTAAAAAGTCTGAATGTTATACCAAAGTAGATGACTCTTGAGTCTCTGGTAGATCTACTATTTACCGAAAAGTTGGAACCTGTTAAATCATAGTCTCTTTTTTGGGTATGAAGTATATCGGTACAACGCAATGACAGACTTAGTTTTTTATTCATAAAATCTTGTTTGAAAGAAGCATCTACATAATATTGTCCATAATTTTTAATTAATGGCGAATAAGTTGGCGAATGATAGTTGCCCGATACTTGAAGTAATGATTTTTTCCATAATGCGAAATTGTTATTCACCTTGCCATTAAAACTATAATTATCGGTATTATACTCTTCTCCAACGTTCGATCCGTCAATAATGCTTCTATAAAAGTTTAAACTTGAGTTGATTTTCCACCAAGTATACAATGGGAAATAGGCCGTTATTTCTGTACCAATATCTTTTGAACTATTTAGATTTTGGTAATTGGTAACGGTAACGCCGTTGGATTGCAACTCCACAATTTTTTGGATTGACCCTGTTGCTTGTCGGTAATAAAGACTGCCGCTTATGGAGCTTTGTTTCCATGATTTGGTATGCGTCACATCAAAAGAATTGGTATATTCAGGCAAGAGATTGGGATTTCCTTTGTTTAAAAAAAACGGATCGTTATATTGTTGCAAAGGATTTATTTCTCTAAAAGCGGGTCTGTCAATTCTTCGGCTGTATCTAAAAGTTAGCTTGTTGTTTTTCTTAAATTCTTTTAATAAATGAATGCTTGGAAAAAAGTCAGTGTAATTTTGGTGATGTTGTGTTCCATCATTACTTTCATCAAATTGAATGTTGGTTTGTTCTACTCTAACTCCTAATTTATAACTGAAACTTTCAAGCTTATTTCTATAGGTTGCATAACCCGCATTGACGAGCAAATCATAATTAAAATCATTAGAGATGTTGGTATCGGTAATAAAAATATCTAAAGGTTGGTAGTAATAATCTATCCTATAAGAGGATTTGGTGTTTTTGGAACGAATTTTATACCCAAATTCCATTTTTGCTTTTTTACTTAAGGGTTGGTCGTAATCTATTTGGCCGACAAGATTGTTTTCATTATTAAAATTATAGGTGTTTGCAATAACGGGAAGCTGGCTAGATGGTGTTCCATCTAAGTTGAAGTATTGCTGATAAATATCGCCTACGGTGTTCTCTTTTCCTTTGGAAAAGAACAAATCAGCGGTTAATTGTTGTTGCGATTTTTTGAATTTCTTGGTATAGTTTAACGTATAGTTATTGGAATTATCGTTGTCTTTTTCATTTATTCTTCTGTTATATAAATCAGTTAATACAAACATATTGTCTAGTTTTTCATATTTGAAGTTGTTTAAATCTTTATCAATAGTATTCGAATTTAAGAATGAAAAGCTAAGCACATTTTTTTTATTAAAGGCATATTCGCTTCTAAATCTGTAGTTTTGATTGATGGTTTTACTAAAGAAATTTCGAGTTTGGTTAACATGCTTTTCGATACCTTGTTGGTCAAATCTATTTTTAGTTTCCTGACTGGCTATGTTGATGCTTTTTATGTCGTAAGAAGTAAACAGACTTAGCTTTTTATAATTGTAGCTGAAGTTGAAAGAGGCATTATACCTGTCATGAGTTCCTGCACTAAGCATAATCAATCCGTTAACGCCTGGTTTTTTTTGGGTTTTTAAAATGATATTGATAATTCCGCTACTGCCATCTGCATCATATTTTGAAGATGGATCATTAATAACTTCTATACTTTCTATTAAACTAGCGGGGATATAATCTAAAATTTGAGAACGGCTTATGCCTAAAATGCCACTTGGCTTTCCGTTGATATATATTTTTACTTTCCCACCACGAAGTGTAACCTTTCCGTTTTGATTTACAAAAACAGATGGAATATTTTGCAATACATCTCCTGCGGTACCATTAGCACTTACGGCATTGGCATCAATCTTATATGTTTTTTTGTCAACATCAATCTTTAATCGATAATTGCCTTCAATCTTAACTTCATCTAAATCTATCGAAGAGCTTTTTATCTTTATCTCATCAAGGTTAATTACGGTATTTGTACCATCGACTTTAACGGTTACTTTTTTAGATTCAAAGCCAATTAGGTTAGCTTTTAAATAATAGTTTCCAGACGATTTAGCTACTACATTAAATTTTCCATCGGCGTCCGTTAGATTACTAGAAACCGCAATGGAGTCTTTAACAGCAAAAAGTCTGACAATTACATTTTCTACAGGGGTTTCGGTGGCATCATCGAGTATCTGACCCATGATAGTGGTTTTTATTTCCTGAGAATATGTCAGTGAATAAAAAAAGAAGTAAATAATTACAAAAATTAAGGTTTTATATTTTTGCGTAGTCAAAATATCGATGAAATGCATATTTTTGGGCTGTATAACGTTAAAATTTCGATTTTTGATATTTTTTAAATTAAATATGTTATAGATTTGTTAAAATTAGTTACAAGTTATTTAATTGCAATAAACATTAATAAAATACAATATTATGAAAATTAAAACTACTTCAACGTTAGTATTAGTAATTACTTTATTTTGTTCAATGATTGCTAATGCCCAATTAGTAAATCGTTACAACGGACAAGGCGACTACAGCGATCGATTTACGGCCATTCAAACAGATGCGTCAGGGAATGTTTATTTAGCTGGTTCAACAATTCGTTCAGGTACCAACCAAGATATTTTAGTAGTCAAGCTTGACCCAAGTGGAAATATAATTTGGCAGAACAGCTATAATGGTTCCGCTTCGGGGGCTGATTCTGCTTTGGCAATAGCTGTAGACAATGTTGGCAATGTTTACATAACAGGGTACGCAAAATTTCTTCAAACCGCCACTGACATGGTGACGATAAAATATAACTCATTAGGGGCACTTCAATGGGTTGCTAATTATAATTATTTTTCAGATCAATATGAACAAGGCAATAGCATTGTTGTTGATGCAAGTGGAAATGTCTTTGTTACCGGGCAAAGTGATCCTGATGCTACAACTACCGTTAGCGATGATTACGTAGTTGTTAAGTATAATTCGATAGGAATTCAACAATGGGTGCAAAGAACTAATGGAACAGGAAATGGCATAGATAGACCGTCAAAAATTGTTTTAGATTCAGCAGGAAACCCAGTAGTTACAGGAAGATCCGATAATTTAGTCAATTATGATTACCTCACTGTTAAATATAACGGAACAACGGGCGCTCAAATTTGGGCAGTTACATATGACAGAACTCACAATGATTGGGCTACTGATTTAATTATCAACCCTACTAATGGATTTATTTATGTAACGGGGAGAAGCAGAGACATTACTTATGATTATGCTACAATTTGTTATGATTCTACAGGAGTTCAGCAATGGGCAACCATATATGACAATGGTATTGGAGATGATCGGGCAACAAATATCGGGGTTGATACAGCAGGAAATTTATACGTTACAGGTCAGAGCAATATAAGTTCAAATGTTTCAGTTTCAAATTATGATATTACAACTATAAAATACAACAATTCAGGAACTCAACAGTGGATAAAAACCTACAGTGGAACAGCACTAAACGACGATATTCCTAATGGATTTTATGTTAGTGATGCTGGAAATGTATTTGTTACAGGGTCCGTTGATACTGATGCCTCCGTTAATGTAAACAACAACTATGTAACTTTAAAATATAATACATCAGGAACATTACAATGGTCCCAATTTTATACAGCCTCATCTTTATCAAATGATGTATCAAGAGCAATAGTTGAGGATTCCTCTGGGAATGTTATAGTAACGGGATATACTGAAACTATTCCTCAAAAAGATTGTGTAACTATAAAATATAATTCACTAGGAATAGTTCAATGGACAAAAACGTTAAATGGGGAGGGTGATAATTCAGACAAACCAACTTCAATGATAAAAGATTCTAATGGTAATATTTTTGTAGCAGGTTCTGTGGTTGAATATGGAACGGATAGAAACTTTGCGTTACAAAAAATAGATTCAAATGGAAATACAGTTTGGGTTAAAACAATAAATGGTACATCAGCGGGAAGTGTCGATAGTGCTGAAGATGTGATTGTAGACAACACCGGGACTTACATATATGTTGCCGGATATACTCACAATAAAGGTACAGCAACTGACTTTACTATTGCTAAATACGATCAATTGGGTAATCTGATATGGGTTAATAATTATGATTATGCTACAGAATCTGACAGAGCGTTATCCATAGGACTTGATTCTAGTGGTAATGTTTATGTAACAGGAAAAAGTGATAGTGACCCAAGTAATGTAATCACAAACGATGATTTTTTAACATTGAAATATAATTCGAGTGGATTTTTGCAATGGGCTTCACGATATAACGGTCCTGGTAATTTGTCAGATATAGGTAGAGCTATAAAAGTAACAGCTACGGGAAATGTTTATGTTGCTGGTAAAAGTGTCAACTCTACTAATTCTGATTATATTATTATAAAATATGACACTGCAGGAGTTCAGCAATGGGCATATTTATACAACGGGGGAGGAAACGATGATGCGCTTAGTATGGAAATAGATGCTTCCGAAAACCTTTACATAACAGGGAATAGCGATAATGCGGGTTTAACCAATACGGATATAGTAACTTTGAAAGTAAATTCAGCAGGCGTTCAACAATGGGTTAAACGCTTAGA
>JAYVNT010000346.1:0-4178 GCA_043758285.1 Flavobacterium sp. | reverse complement strand
CTGAACTTTTGTAAGTAATTGAACATAAGTAATTTACATCGGCGGACGTTCGGGCGGACGTGTTTCAAATTCCCCACCTGCCACAAGCCCCAGCGTTATGGGCAAGGCTAAATGACGACACCAAAAATTAATACCGTAAAACAGACACTTGGTTTTTTATCAATGACCATTGCGTGGACATTGATGAACTTTCTGTATTCCATTTATCTAGCTTCGAGGGACGGTAAAGCGGACGACATTGGAGTAATTATATTTTGGTCTGGACTTTTTATAATAATTGCTTGGGCAATTTTCATTATTTATCCGCTTAACAAACTTGACCATTCAAGACAGCTTTTCAAACCCACAATCTTTCCATTTATTTCTGCACTTTATGGAGCATTAACCTATTCAATAATTGTCGGGGGACTGTTTCGTAGTTCAGATTTGGTTGTCATGTTTCTGCCCTTAGCTTTGTTGACAGGATTAATTTTTGGTCTTTCATATTCAATACTTATCAGGTCTGACAGATTAGTTGATATTCTTATCAAAAGACCCCTTTATAAAATTGTTTTATTTCTGTCGCCTGCAATAATACTTTTCTTTTTTTTATGGGTTATGCCGACAATAGCCCCCTCTCTAATGTTTCGTTTTATGCCAGATGAAATAAGAGATAAAATCGTGGCACTGACAATTCCAAAATATAAAGTTGGGGACAACTTTGAACCATTAAAAAATTCTCTTCCAGGCTACCTTGACCATATTGACAATGGTAGTGGAAACATGTCGGCGTCAATGGAAAACTTTGCATTTGTATTGCAAGTAAACTGTGACAAAATAATCAGACTTGAATACGGTAAAAATCCAACAGACTTTGACAATACAATTTATGGCAAACTGCAAGAGAAGCCCTGCCCATAACAAAAGTATTGCTGCAAGTGGGGCTGGACGTTGAAACAATCGGCTGCAAATCGCTATCAGCAGCGGTTTCAGCAGACGAATAAAACCGAGCAAAAGTTCTTATCTTCATCAACAAAATAAAACCAAGCTGCAGTACCGGGCTGGACATTATAAAATCCCCCACCTGCAGCAATACTCGAACGTTAGGCGTCATTGTACCGAACCGCAGAAACTGACACACTTTTCAGAAAAAAGACGTAAATTTGGAGCAATAATTTTGACAAAATGGAAATATTAGGCAACGACAAACATAAAATAATCTATGCAGACGCCTTGGAAGCATTAAAAACGCTACCAGACAATTCTGTAGACTTGATTTTTGCAGACCCACCTTACAATATTGGGAAAAATTTCAACGGAAAAATTGAAAAATGGGACACAGAAGAAAGTTATTTAGAATGGTGCTATGAATGGCTTGACTTGTGTGTTCAAAAATTAAAACCAAGTGGAAGTTTTTATGTAATGACAGCCACTCAATTTATGCCTTATTTTGACATTCATTTACGCAAAAAACTAACAATTTTGTCAAGACTTGTTTGGTCTTATGATAGTTCAGGCGTTCAAGCTAAAAAATATTATGGTTCTATGTACGAACCTATCTTGTTTTGCGTAAAGGACAAAAATAATTATACTTTCAATACAAACGAAATTTTAGTAGAAGCAAAAACAGGAGCAAAACGCAAACTTATTGATTATCGTAAGGCTGTACCGACTGTTTATAATTCAGAAAAAGTACCAGGAAATGTGTGGGAATTTTCAAGAGTTCGTTACCGAATGGACGAATATGAAAACCACCCAACTCAAAAGCCAATTTCGTTACTTGAAAGAATAATAAAAGCAAGTTCAAACGAAGGAGATTTAGTTTTAGACCCATTTTCTGGAACTTTTACAACTTGTTATGTAGCAAAAGAATTAAATAGAAATTCCATTGGTATCGAGTTGCAAGACGAATATGTTAAAATCGGTTTGAGAAGATTACAATTAGCCGAAGAATTCAAAGGCGAAAAATTAGAAAAAGAAATACGGACTTTTGAAACCGAAAAAATTGCAACACAACAAAATTTAACCTTATTTGAACCCAATGGAACATATATTCACGGCTAATATTAAAGAGATTTTACAAAGAAATTTCGACAAAAATGCAGATGATATTTTTGATAAAAGCCAACTCATTCAATACATAAACGAGAAAACTCGTTCAGCAGGAAGAGGCTCAAAAGCAAGAGGCAGTTTTGCTAATCTTTACGCAATTTATGTAATTATAGAAGATTACATAGCCAATGGATTTGATACAAAAACCGACTATTCAAAATATGAAGGTGCATTATTCAACAAGCTTTTTGCAAGACAAAGAGAGTTGCCATTTGGAAACAAATTGCAAAATCACGCCTTGAATAATCGTATGAATTCAGAATTTGAAAAGTATTTTCCAACTTCTGAATACAAACCAATTTTACGAGACCAAGCGACTAACAGATATTGGATAAATGAAAATTTGTTGAATATAAAAGTTGGCGATGCCAACTTCAATATTGCGACCGCTATCATTGAAATAATTAATGAATACACTAAAACAAAACAAGATGCGTTTCAGCGTTTTGTGAAACAGTGTGAAGCACTTCAAGATATTGAAAACACTACACCCGAAAACGTTGAAGAGTTTATTATTGGTTTACTTGCACCAAATGTAGATGCTCGACTATTTGAAATTGTAAGTTATTCTATTCTCAAATTTTACTACCACGACCAAACTATTATTTGGGGTTATGAGATGGACAAACTTAACATAGAAAATTTAAAACTTTACAAAACAGGACGAACCAATGCAAATGATGGAGGTATTGATTTTGTAATGAAACCATTAGGTAGGTTTTTTCAAGTAACCGAAACATTGGACTTCAAAAAATATTTTCTTGACATTGACAAAATTCAAAAATATCCGATAACTTTTGTAATCAAATCAGACGAAGAAGTTGAACCTCTTAAAAAGAAAATCCAAGACAATGCGGATAAAACATATTTAATAAAAGCAATAGTTGAAAAATATATGGCTTGCATCGAAGAAGTTATAAATATTCCGATGCTGAACGTAAGATTTAATGAAGCTGTAAAACAAGGTTACTTAAACAACATACTTGACGAAATTGTAGTGCAAAGTAAAGTGGAATTTAACTACACTGACGAAGAGGAAGAAGAATAACAACGAACGCCTAACAGCGGTTTGGCGAAAGGCGGGGTTTTGTGCTTCTATGAAAGTGAAGTGCTTAAACAAAATTTTGTGCTTTCTATGAAAGTCAGTACTAAAAAGCCCGCCCTTCGCCAAGCCGCAAAACGTTAGTGGCAAGCGGCTTAAAGAAAATTCTCCCATGAAAAATTACGACTTACTTGACTCGTTGACAAAAGAAAAAGTTATCCAGACAGTTGACCGACTGGGAGAATCAAAACTAACATCGACTTCACATTTACATTCTCTGTACGGGGACAAAAAGATAATTGAAGCAGCAAGAGAATACACTAAGGGGTATTCTGACAGAGCAAGATTACGTCCAGCACTTGGACTAATTGAAGTTGTCTTGGCGGCTAACAGGAGTTACAATTTACATGTAAAGCCGCACATTGAGAGAATAGAAAAAACGACTGACTTAAAAACCTTTGACCAACTAACGGACTTAATAAAAGAATTGGAGAGAGATGAATTTTATAAATTCTGGGGACACAAAAACGAAAAGAAATTTGACGTATTAAACTCAATTCTTGGTACTGTGACAATCTTGAGAAAAAAGTACCCGGCTTCGAAGGACGACTTTGACTTGATGACAAATTGGGCAAGAAGCGTGGACCTAAAAAATTATCAGAACGACATTATTGGGCAAATCAAAAATGTGGCAATAGCGACAATGCAACATTTGAGAATGACTTTTGGACACGACACCGTAAAGCCCGACCAAAGAGTAAAAGAAGTTTTGGAAAAAGAATTTTCACAAACAAAATTGAACAACGTGGACACAGTTTTAGCAGTTGAACAAATTGCAAGAATAGCAGGACTGCGGACTCTTGAACTTGACCAAGTGTTTGTCAACTATGGTGCAGGTTATTATAACAGGACTGAAGGAAAGTATGTGGACTAAGCCGCCAGCCACTAATCGAGTAGACGGCCTCACCGGATTTTTCACCGGTGAGGTGCGCCTCTCACACCACTGTACGTACGGATCGCGTATACAGCGGTTCATTGAATTGTG
>JAYVNT010000345.1:0-4188 GCA_043758285.1 Flavobacterium sp. | reverse complement strand
AAGAAGGAAACAACTTTGTAGGGCCTATAGCTCATTCGGTTAGAGCAACTGACTCATAATCAGTAGGTGCTTGGTTCGATTCCAAGTGGGCCCACAATATAAAGCCCTGATAATTAATAAGTTATCAGGGCTTTATTTTTTCTAATCCTCCTTTTAAAATTTTACTATCACTACAACTATCACTACACTATTACTAAATCCACTATAATATATATATAATTGTAATATATTGAATCCAAAAATAGAGGTGATTGATTGTATAGTATACATGATTACGAATTAAATGGAAATCAATTATACCTTTGCCCAATTTAATACAGAATAAGAATAGCAGTTGAGAAATTTTTCAGTTTAGCTAAAACACTAATCAAAAATGAATCAATATTTGGATGATGAATTAAAAGATGAGTGTAAAGTTAGTTTGGAGGATTCTTGGCTAACTAAAAATAGTAATATGATCATATTACTATTTTTAACAATTAGGACTCTTTAAAGATTGGGAATAGAATACTGTAAACATAATAAACGGATAGTCACTATATACTTAAACATAACTTATACATTAACGAAAACTGGTGCTATATCACTAAAGAATATTGTAAATTTCACTGTAGTAATTTGACCCCAAGAGAACACTTCAGCAAATAACAGATTACACCCAATTAATCCGAATAAGGAACGCTATATTAGTTTCTAAAATACTGAAATTTATTGTTATTTATTTTTTTTGAAAAATATCGTTTGATAAACACATGGCTCCCAATTTTTGAAAGGTACAAGTCTTCATTCTTTTAATTAAAATAGTTTGTTGCAATAGAAATTACATAGCTAATAGCGGGTAGGAATATCAACTTGAATTCCATTAAATAATAATAGAACGTTTACCAATAATTTTGTCATTCGGAGATTCTTCCCAAGAAACACCTGAGGCAGGAACTGCTCTTTCACGCCCCCAATTTCTAATTGATTCAATTTTTTCTGGTGCCGTTTTGCTCAGCGGAACGATATTTATAAAGCACTTTTCAAAGAGTTTGTCATCTACAACACAATCACCGTGAATCACAGCTTGAATGGCAACATCTCTAACAGCTCCTTCAAGGTCTGAACCCGCAAAACCATCCGAAATTTCAACAAGTTTACTTAGTGTTTCTTTTGATGGTTGAGTCAATAAATTACGTTTTATATATAACTTAATGATATCCTCTCGTTCAATTGAAGCAGGTAAGTCTACAAAAAATAATTCGTCAAAACGCCCCCTCCGTAATAGTTCAGGAGGTAATTTAGTTACATCATTTGCAGTAGAAACCACAAATACTTTTGCCATACTTTCTTGAAGCCAAAATAAAAACTGTCCAACCATTCTTGTAGAAGTGCCACCATCGTTTGAACCCATTGCCCCCGAAAGTCCTTTTTCAATTTCGTCAATCCACAATATGCAAGGTGCAGCGTTATCCGCTGATGCAAGTGCTTCTTTTAATCTATTTTCAGATTGCCCGAGGTATTGTCCTTGAATGGCTGCTAAGTCAAGTCGATACAATGGTAAATTCCAATTGGCAGCAATAAATTTAGCAGATAATGATTTACCACATCCAGGAACACCAACTAATAATACTCCTCTTGGAGGTCGCATTTTTCTAGCTTTTAAATCTGCAGTTAAAAGTTGTTTTTGATTATCAAGCCAATGTTGAAGCCCGCTAAGTCCAGCAAGTGAAAGCGTAGAGGGGTCAATTTTTACTTTTTCTAATCCTGATATATCGCTAAATAATTTATCCTTTTCACTACTTAATTCTTTGATGTCGTCCTTGGTCAAAGAGCCCTTAGCCATTTGGGTAGCTAAAACATTTTCCGCTTCAATTTTAGTCATATTAGCTAAAATTGTTGCCGCCATTTTGTAATCTGTCTCATCCCACTCAATAGGAATTGACCCTTTGTAAGGGGTTACACATCCCTTAACCACTTCTAACATTTCCTCTTCGTTAGGTGCATCTAAGGTTATTGTCATTCCCAAGCGGTGCAATTGAGGCCAAATACTTTTTGTCGTTATCAAACAAATACTTCCACCTCTTTCAATTGCTTGAACAACGCAATCATAAATATGTCTTGATACAAGATTGTCATCTTCAATATCGCTTAATTCGGTAAATATGAATGTCAGGTTCTGTCTTTGTGAAATATTTTGAACGGCATAATCCAATCCTCCCGCAACTGAACGGTCATCATTAACACTTTTTTTGGATTTTATATCCGTTGTTCCATGGGATAAACTATGAACATAAATTGGAATATTTATTTCTTCCGCTAATTGTTGAACTACCTCTAAAACCCTTGTTCTTTCTATACTTCGGATTGATATAAAAGGTATTCTTGCTCTGAACATTCGTAAAAGTGAAGTTTTAAATTCTACTTTATTTGCCATCTTAGAATATTATTTTTCTCCCTGTTGGAGCAATTATTTCGTCTGTATTTGGTTTGTTAATTTTCTTTTCTGTGAAAATTTCGTTGGGAATTTCTACTAGCCCAAATGTATTTAACAATATCAGCATTTTTTCTCTACCACTTGAAAATTTAGAAACATTGTCTTCTAAGGACTTTTTTATTTCTGCAACAAAGTCTTCAAGGTCTTTCTTTAATATCCTTCTTAGATCATCTGGAAAACCACTAATAACAACAAACCTACTTATAGGAGACAGATTTTGTTTACCATTTCTTAGAGCAATTTCGAAATCTTCGACTGTTCTAAAATTTTGAAATTGAATGGATCGTTGAAATTTGTCAAGCCAATTTCGTTTCCTTAATTTATAGACATCCTCTACTCGTGAATAGAATCGTGAAGCGATTCCTGCGTCAATAGTGAAACTACCATTACTCAAGTCTTCTAATGTAGAATCATCTCCATCACCGAATTTATCAAGCAGATACGCCCACTCGGAATATGTTGTCGGGGCTGCCATTATTGCGGTTTTATTCTTGGATTTATGAATTGGTTTGGGGGGACAATATCCCATTCAGGAAATTTTGCATTTCCTTTTTCCGCTTCTGTTCTGCCTTGAAATAAATTAGACTTTACCGCATTCTCTTTTTTTTGTGCGTGATTATTGTCTCCTAATTGCTCTGGATAGTCACTTAAAATTATTTTGCTCATTCTCTTAAATTTTATACGTTAAATAATGTTTCTTGCTGTTTCTTTCGATATACTTGAAAAATCTTCTGGAGTAATAGAAGTTAACAATTGTCTGACTGATTCTGCCTTGTTATCCTCTTTAGAATGTTCTTTTCTATAATCAACGGTTTCTGCGATACATCCTCTTAAAACCTCTTTTGCTTTTTGCTTACGCTCTATCACATAATTAGTGATTTGGGTTTTTACTTTGTTGTATTTATTGATTGCATTCCAAATTAAGACACCACCAATACCAAGACCTACAATACCAGCAATCAAATATAAGCTGAAGGCCCAAAAGCCAAGCAAACAAACTAATACCCCAATAATAACTCCTCCATAAGGAAATGAAAGTTTACATAGTTCTATTTCTAAAATATTTTGATAAAATGTTTCTTGATTTTGCATGAGTTCGACTTCATCACTCCCGTCATGTGTTGTTACTCTGAAATCATCAATTAATAAGTCAACTGTTTGAGGGATTTTATTTCTGCTTTGTGCTGTAAATGTATCATAAGCTTCAACTATCCAAGGCTGGCTTATCGAAATAGCAAGAGCTTGAGTTACTATTGTTGCTCCCGATAATGCTGGATTAAATGAAGCATTAGTAAGTAATTGCAAGAAATCAATTTTTTCATCAAAGATGTGCTTCTCGGCATCCATAACGGCTTGAGCTGCTGATTTATCTCCGTCCATTTTAATAATGAGTTGATTAAGTCTTACCTGCTCTTGTAATGGTAATTCTTCATCATCAAAATTTGTTACTAATAATGATAGAATTTCGTCCAATTGAACTTTAACACTTTTTGAAAAGTTGGCAGATGATGAAATAATACCTTTGAAATGAGAATTTAAAACATCGTGTGTTTTCGCTTCTTTTAGTGAATTCCCCAAAGCATTCCAGTTATATGAAAATTTTTCAAGTAAAGGATATTTTCCTTCTGATAAAGGACCTAATGCTTTGAAGAAATTAACCCATTGAGATTTTTGCTCATTTATATATGTGTCACCTTGGGTAAGTTGGGTTA
>JAYVNT010000344.1:0-4191 GCA_043758285.1 Flavobacterium sp. | reverse complement strand
CATTCTGACAATTCCATATACTGTATATCAGCATAAAATTGAGTTTTTCCAATACCTTCCAAACCTTCTTCTAATAAGGCCTTATTGGCTTCATCTCTTAATCGTTGCCAAGTGTATTTAGCTCCTGTATTTCTTAAACACCTATCATAAGCAAGATAGCGTGTTAATGCTTTTTTATTTATGGACATACTTGTTCAGTTAGACTGAACAAGTATAGTGTTTGTTTGCACTTCAATCAAATAAGCAGTTAAAATAACAAATATAATTGAAGTTAATAAGTTCAGTTTAGCTGAACACATGGACTTCATATTTGCATCATCAAATTAATATTTAAAAACAAAATATGGAAATTATGAGCAACAACTACGCAACCAGTGTCAAATCTGCAATTGCAGTAAATCCAACTTTCAAAGCAATTTGTGAGTTCAATATCCAAAAATTCCCACCTGATGGATATACAAAATATTATAGCCAACTTGGAAAGGGAACAGCCATTTTACAAACAGCCGAGCAACTCAATACCTATTTGGCTTCATACGCTGATATGCACCAACTTAAACTTAACCTTGCTTTTGCTTCTCTATTCGGCAAAGAAGATTTAAACAATAAATCGGCTGAAGTTATTGACTGGGGTTGCGGACAAGCATTTGCATCGTGCGTGCTTATCGATTTTATCAAAAATAATAATATTAAACTTGATTTATCGACGTTTACTCTAATTGAGCCATCTGCAATGGCTTTACAAAGAGGATTAGAGCATATTGATGCTATCTATCAGAAAAAGCCAAAGCCACAAATCTTTTCAATAAATGAAAAGGCTGATACTAGCCTTTCGATTGATGGTTGTCCGGGAAGCGAAAAAATAAAAATTCATCTTTTATCTAATGTGCTCGACATAGATACTTTAGACTTGAATCAAGTTTTCAAGAATGTAACGAATAACTTTAACGGCTTAAATTATTTTGTTTGCGTAAGCCCAATAAGCGGAATACGATTACAAACATTTTATAAAATGTTTGGGCAGTCAAATTTATTATCATCAAACAGTAGCTCCATTCTTGCCAAAGTTTTCCGGCCAAGTGCAATGAAAGAAATTTCAAAATCAATTTCAAGAGTAGAATACATTTTCAAAACGAACCTATAGATATTAAAATTTACAAAATATGAATAGTGATAGCCAAGCGGATTTATTCGGGCAAACAATAGTAACCCCATATCCGACAATTAAATTGCAAGATGCTGATTTACGTTACTATCCTGCATTTTACGACAAAGTGGAAAGCGATAAGATTTTCAAAACTCTTTTGGAAACCATAAAATGGAAACAAGATAAAATAGTGATGTATGGAAAGGAATTGCTATTACCACGGCTTTCGGCTTGGTATGGAGACAATAATAAACCTTATACATATTCAGGTATTACACTAAATCCATTACCTTGGACTGACGAACTTTTGCAGATAAAAGAAAAAATTGAAACTAAAACTAGGGTTAAATTTACGAGTGTACTGCTAAACCGATACCGTGACGGGCAGGACTATGTAGGCTGGCATTCAGATGCAGAAAAAGAATTGGGAAAAAATCCAATTATCGGCTCCGTGAATTTTGGAGCAACCCGTAAATTTCAACTGAGAAGAATTGACGATAATAAAGAGAAATTTGAAGTGGAATTAAAACACGGTACCTTTTTGGTGATGGGTGGGGCTACTCAACATTTTTGGCAGCATCAGGTTCCCAAGACTACACTTAAAATTGGAGAGAGATTGAATTTGACATTTAGAATTATTTAATAAGTGATAAATTAGTTCCTTGAAGTGCCAACAAAATGATTTTGAACTGTTCATTGCGATTTGCAATGTCGGCCAGAAATGGCTGTTTAAATGGTTGTTATTTTCATTATTAAGTATTTAATTATAATGAATACTTAGTTACTTAGAATATAAGTAATCAATATATTATAATAAGATAAAAATAATTGAATATTGATATCATTAAATTTATGATGGATTCATCCATAAAGAAAATCAGTTGGCACTTCTTTTTTAAAACAATATTATGCGACTAACTCCTGAACATATAGAGGAAATAAAAATTCGCTTTGCGAAAACTGAAACAGTCGAGGAATTAGCTCGGCTGTTAAGCTGGGTGTATATCTTAAAGTTTCCAATACGAAGTGAAAAAACCACAATCATAATTGAGGCAAAGCATTTAAATTATTACGCTTTCAATCCGGCAAGTAGATACAAACAGTTTACAATAAAAAAGAAAAGTGGAGGAGAGAGACCAATTTCAGCACCACGCTACAAACTTAAAACAATTCAAAAATGTATCAACGAAATATTGAATGCCGTTTTTACACCACATTTTACCGCTACTGGCTTTGTTGCTAGGAAAAGTATTGTAGATAATGCAAAGGTTCATATCGGAAAACAATTTGTTTTTAATACAGACCTAAAAGACTTTTTTCCCAGTATTGAATTTAGAAGGATTAAAACTGTTTTAGGTTTAGCCCCTCTAAATTTGACTGATTCAAACGAGATAAACTCTAACAAAGAGAAAAAGAAAACATCTGAAGAAAAAGGGAAAGGATATTTGGGCTATTTAATAGCAAACCTTTGTTGCGATAACGGTTGTTTGCCTCAAGGTGCCCCAACATCGCCAACTCTGACAAATTTGGTTTGCCAACGCCTTGATAAGAAACTTTTCAAATTTGCCAGAAGCATTAAGGCAACATATTCAAGATATGCTGACGACATAACGTTTTCATCAAATAAACCCGTTTTTGATGAAGAGTTTAAGAAAACACTCATAGATATCATTGAAGTTCAAGAGAAATTCAAAATCAATTTTGAAAAGGAAAGAATTCAAAGCGGAGGCGAAAGACAATCTGTAACAGGAATAATTGTAAACAGAAAAAGTAACGTAGATAGAAAATATTTAAAAGATGTACGTTTCTGGTTAATGTGTTGGAAAAGATTTGGAACTAATGCCACACAGCAAAAATTTTTGACTGAATTTCCAGAGAAAAAGAGCTTTTTAAGACATGGAGGTGCAACACCTCAATTTTATAACTACCTTAATGGAAAAATTTTATTCCTTGGTATGGTAAGAGGTGCGAAAGATGAAAAGTTTTTGAAACAAAAGATGAATTTTGACAAATTGTATAGTGAAGCGACTGGTAAAACAAATAGAGCAAGTCAAATTTTAAAACCAAGTAAATCCTCTTCATCATTATTTAAAATATTGCAAACGTGGGAAAAGGAAGGTATAGAAACAGCCATAAAACAATTCGGTAATTAATGGATGCATCAAAAATATTATTTATGATATCTATTCAACTTGAAATTGACAAGTTGGAAAAAGAGTTTGGTTCTAAGCATCAAGACGTAATTACAACTAAGGCCTCGTTTCAAAAATTAATTCAAACCGAAATTCAAAATAAAGAAACCGGTCTTGATGAATATGAATTCTATGATAAACTAACCCCAATTTTAAATAACACAGAAATAATTATAGATAAAGTAAATAAAGCAAATTTAAAGTATGATGTAATAGATTCTACAATCAAAATGCGTGCATCATCTTTTTATGGATCTTTTGTTCCGAACACCGATGAGTTAAAACATTTAAAAAAGAATTCAATAAAATGCTTCGAACAATATGAATTGAGTTTAAAAAAAGAGGATCATAGATTAGCTTCTAAATATTTGATTATGCAATTAGAAGGTTTCTTAAATATATTTAAAGAGGAATTAATTTCACATGAACTGAAACATCCGAAAAGAAAAGGCTCTCAACTAGATTATATTAGATTCGGTAGTACTTTTAAAACAATGCCGCTTATGTCAATGTGTTACTCTTTGAGGGACTTAAAACACATTAAATTTGATTATGAAAGAATAGATATGATTATTAAAATTCGTAACTATGAATCACATCAACCTAGCCTAGAAGATGTCGAAGAAAACGAAGATACACTTTCCTTATTAACGAAGGACCCATCTATGTATTATAAATCAGTTTTGAATCTAATTACGAGTTGTATTAAACAAATTTCACGTCCAAACCAAAATCTTGCAACCAGCTGATCTTTCAATTTTTGTATTTTTATTTAGTCTAGTCCATTCAAGCTTCTAACGCAACAAGCAACTCTGTGAATTTTTCTTTAGGGGTATCCCAATTCAATGTTGC
>JAYVNT010000343.1:0-4195 GCA_043758285.1 Flavobacterium sp. | reverse complement strand
AAACATCCAGTGAAAAATCACAGTAAGATTCCTCTTTGCTAGTACAAATTTAGAAAAATAACGTTAAAAAATTTGTTTTTTAAGATAGTACCTGTTAGGCGATGTTTTTTCCATACACAAAATTGTCTCCATAGAATAAAGTCAAAAGAGCAATTGATAAACAAACGAGTAAACCTGTCACAAAAGCCGTTGGGAATCCGACAATAATTATAGATAAAATAATGTAAAGAAAAAGACCACTTCCAAATTTTAAAAGTCTTTCTGTTTTATTTAAATTTTTTGTCATAAAAACTATGAATATTGGGATGAAGAAACTTAACAGTAGTCCTGCAAATCTTGTATTCAAGTTTGCTTCAGAGTCTAAAGTCATCCAACCTATAATTCCCATTAATACCATATTGATTATTATTAAAAAGAAATACCTGAAAAATAATTCACCGTAATTTCTTTTGACTTTGGTATGTTTAAATTTGGAAATTGAACTATTTATTTCTAGCACATCAAAAAGTAATTTTACTGTACTTTCACGCGGTTTATTTTCATTGTTTTCAATTCTTTGTATTGTTCTCATGTTCACTTTCGATAATTCTGCGAGTTCTTCTTGAGTCATATTTTTACTTTTTCTAGAATTATAAACTAATTCGCCAAGTGAAATCATGATATAAAGGTTTAGAGTTAGATGTCAAATTTAATGTTATTAATTAATATTTTTTATGACTTTAATTGACAAATGGACGACATTTCTTTGTCACCACAAGTTTTTTTTAAAATATCACTTATATATACACGACGGGTTGTTTCGCTTATCAAATATATAATTTATTATGACAATTCGTCCTGCATCCCTAGTTTGGGTTGCAGTGCTCTAATCTCTTCCAAGCTTTTATCTTCAAAAAACGATGCGGGGTTAATGGCTTCCTGCGATAGGGGTAGCAACTTGTGCAACTGATGATTATCTAGTGGCGTGAGATCCTGCAGCGCAAAAATATCGTTTGGCATGCAGTTCAACCCCAGGCAGGCGGTTACAAACATCGGGCAGGCAGTTACAATCGTCAGGCAGGCGGTTACAAACATCAGGCAGGCAGTGACGAATGATAAGATGGTGGTAGAAGTATATTGGAAAAAGGCAAAAAAATATAAACAAATGACAGCCAGACCGTTAAAATATAAAATTTAGGAAAAAACACCAAAAAAATTTGTTACAATTAATTTCAAGCTACGATTGCTGTCTTTTTGCGTACTTTTGAGGTATCATCAAGCACTCATAGAATTTTTTGCTTCATAAACGAAATCCATTTTTTAACTAAAGCTACATAATGACCACACACTTAGCGCTCCTCCGCGGCATCAACGTCTCGGGACACAAAATGATAAACATGGTCGCTCTTAAAAAAGCGTTGGAAGCCATTGGCTTCTCTAATGTGGTGACGTATATTCAGTCGGGCAATGTGTTTGTAGATACTGAGGAAGCAAGTCCGAGTAAAGTTGGATTTCTAATTAAGCAGGAAATCTTTAAAGAATTTGGGCATGATGTTCCAGTTATTGTTATTGGCAAAGCCGATTTACAAGCGTGTTTGGATAGAAATGAGTTTCTTAACGAAGAAGGTGTTGATTTGAAAAAGCTGTACGTATCGTTTATTTCTTCGGAATTGCCCAGCAATATGATTACGCAACTCAACTTGAACTTTATTAAACCTGACGAAATCCAACTGGATGGCAAACGGATTTACTTGAAATATGATGTTTCTCCCGCCAAAACTAGATTAGACAACAAATGGATTGAGAAAAGCATGAACGTAGTTTCGACAACCCGCAACTGGAACACGGTAAACAAGCTCTTGGAAATGTTTCAGGAAAAATTATAATGGAATAGCAAATAACAATAATATCATAACGTTAAAAAGCTACTCAATACTTAAATTTGATAAAATTTTAAACAATTAAATAATTAATTATCATGAAAAGAAATGCCACCGCAGTTTGGAAAGGTTCAATTAAAGAAGGAAAAGGAACCCTTTCTACCCAAAGTACCACATTAAATAACACGCAATATTCTTTCGGTTCGCGTTTTGAAGAAGGCGTTGGAACCAATCCTGAAGAGCTTGTTGCTGCAGCACATTCGGGTTGTTTTTCGATGCAACTTTCTGCCTTCATTGGCGAAGCCGGATTTGAAGCTGACAGTATTCAAACAAAATGTGCTATCGATTTTCAAAACGGAAGTATAGTAAGTTCTCATTTGACAGTAGAAGCAAAAATTGATGGAATATCTAATGATACTTTTCAAGAATTAGTTACTAAAGCGGAGAAAAACTGCCCAATTTCAAAATTACTCAACACCGAAATTACATCAACCGCAACCTTGCTATAAGTAATTACGAATTACGAATGTTACAATTAGTTACAATTCATAAAGCAATGAAGTCTTGATCTTCTAATTAATCTAAGAAGTATAAGAAGTCTGACAATCTTTTTTATACTTTTGTCGTTGGATGATTTCTCTCCAAAAGAAGGAATTGATATTTTATAAAAATCCGTTACGAGTTCGGATTAAAAAGAAAAAATTATGTCAGTTTTAGAAAAAATGAGTTCAGCCGAAGCAATTGCTTTAGAAAACAAGTATGGTGCACACAATTACCATCCCTTGCCAGTAGTACTCAATAGAGGAGAAGGTGTGTATGTTTGGGATGTTGAGGGCAAAAAGTATTACGATTTTCTTTCAGCTTACTCTGCCGTAAATCAAGGTCATTGTCATCCAAAAATTGTGGGTGCCATGATGGAACAAGCGCAAACTTTGACGCTAACATCCAGAGCGTTTTACAATGATAAATTAGGCGTTTACGAAGAATACATTACCAATTACTTTGGGTTTGATAAAGTTTTACCCATGAATACAGGTGCCGAAGCTGTAGAAACGGCTTTGAAGCTTTGTAGAAAATGGGCTTACGAAAAGAAAGGCATTCCCGAAAACGAAGCGCAGATTATTGTTTGTGATGGTAACTTCCACGGAAGAACTACGACTATTATTTCGTTTTCAAACGATGAAAATGCACGCAAAAACTTTGGCCCTTACACCGCGGGATTTATAAAAATTGCTTACGATGATATTGATGCACTTGAAAAAGCAATCACATCGACTAAAAATGTTGCAGGTTTCTTGGTAGAACCAATTCAAGGCGAAGCGGGAGTGTATATGCCAAGCGAAGATTATTTGGCGAAAGCCAAAGCATTATGTACAGCCAACAATGTTTTATTTATTGCTGATGAAGTACAAACCGGAATTTCCAGAACAGGTTCTTTATTAGCGGTTTGTGGTAATTGTTCTTGCGAAAATCAATGTGAAAAACAAGCCAGTTATGTTACGCCAGATATTTTGATTTTAGGAAAAGCTATTTCTGGTGGCGCTTATCCAGTTTCGGCAGTTTTAGCCAATGATGCCATTATGAATGTGATTAAACCAGGACAACATGGTTCTACTTTTGGAGGGAATCCAATATCAGCTGCAGTTGCTATGGCAGCATTGGATGTGGTTAACGATGAAAATTTATCTCAAAATGCTAGAAAGTTAGGAACCATTTTTAGAACAGAAATTGGAAAATATATTGAAACGTCAAACATTGCAACACTTGTTCGTGGCAAAGGATTATTAAATGCCATTGTAATAAACGATAGTGAAGAAAGTGATACAGCATGGAATATTTGTATTAAATTAGCAGAGAATGGTTTGTTAGCAAAACCAACACATGACAATATTATTCGCTTTGCTCCGCCATTAGTAATGAACACAGCCCAATTATTAGATTGTGTTTCGATAATTATTAAGACTTTGATACAATTTGAAAAGTAAACATTTGATATTAAGAGGAGGAAACCCAGTGGGCTTCAGGTAAACGAGCTTTAGCTCGTAAAAAATAAAATAAAAACCAAAAACGATTTATAACCAACCAAACCTTTATTATTTATGGAAGACCAAAACAAATTTACATTGAATGGCTTAGCTATTGAAGCTTTAAGAGAAAGCGCCAAATGGTGCATGTTTTTAGCAATCGTTGGATTTATTTTTATCGGATTAATGGTGATTGCTGGTGCTTTTATGTCAGTTGCAATGTCAGCAATACCAGATAACAATCCAGCTTTTGGCGGTGGGATGAATCCTTTTATGGCAATTAAGGGCTATTTAGGTGTTGTTTACATATTA
>JAYVNT010000342.1:0-4214 GCA_043758285.1 Flavobacterium sp. | reverse complement strand
TCTTTAACCCATGGAAACAGTAAAATTATACCTCAAAAAAAATGGTCGTAAAAAACCAAACGACAGACAACCTGACTTTACCGCAAACATTGTTTTAGATCAAGGAATGCGTTTTTTAAGTGGCGAACCGATTTCGGTGGCCGCATGGCTCGAACATCAAAGTCAAAAATTAACCATTTACATCAAGCGTGATGAAGTTGATTTTAAGAAAACTGAAAATTAGCCGTTTTAAGGCACTTTAATTTAAAACCACCATAAGAGGTGGTTTTTTAAAAAAAACATCACTAGAAGTTAAAAAACGACTATTCTGAGCGTTTTTTTACCCTCGCCAAGGCGTTATTAACAATTTCGCGCGGGCGCCGCGGAACATTATTTTTTTTACTTTTTTTTCCTCCCCTCCTTACTTTTTCCAGCCTCACCTTTTTTGGCTCCAAACCGCTCAAATATCCAACTGCTTAAGAGCCAAAAAAGTGGGCTGGAAAAAGTACATTTTAAAAAGTAAAATTTTAGTACTATTTTAGAGCAAAAAAAAGGCTATTTAAGTGTTTTATTATCAGTTAATTACAGTGTTTTAAAAAACTGAACTATTCTACTTTTGCGTACTAACTATTCCTTTTTTGCGGTTAATTACCATCGAACTATTCTATTTTTGCGTGATTAATTTCTGTTTAAATATTCATTGTATATTACAGTAGAATAGTTATGTTTGCATTATGGAAAAAATAGAAAAAGGAAATATTATTATTCAAACTAATGTTATAACAACAGCAAGATACGAATACAGTGTAATAGAAAAAAGAATAGTTTACCATATTATTAAGCATATTCAAAAAAACATGGGTGCCGAAAGTACCTTATTTGGCGACCCTTATATTCGTATACCCATTAAGGAACTTGTGACTAATGATCATTATTTACAAGTGAAAATTGCCTCGAAGTCATTGCGACAAAAATCATTTGAAATAAATTATAAAAATGAGGATTGGGTAGAAACCGGGTTGATTAATTGGAGTAAATTCACTAAAGAGGATGGGATAATGACTTATGAGTTATCTAAAATGATTATTCCAATTTTGCTGGAAGTGGCAAATAACTTTACATTATATGATTTAAATGTGGCCCTTTCCTTAAAATCCCCTTATTCCCAAAGGATTTATGAGTTTTGCGCTCAGTTTAGAGAATCGGGTATTTTGAGAATAAGTATAGAAGACTTTAAAGAACGATTTAAACTCGAAAACTCACTAACTTATAATGGCCCTTTAGGCAATAGTAATCTAAAATCAAAGATTTTAAAAAAATCCCAAAAAGAGATAAAAGCCTTGTATGACAAAGGAGAGTGCGATTTGTACTTTGCATTTACATTTAAAAAAACTGGGCGAAGCTTTACAGATATAGAGTTTAAAGTTTTTTCAACCAAAAACTCTAAACACGTTCCACAAATGGAAGAGGATAGGGCTTATTGTATTAATTTTATAAAAGGATTATTCAGAGAGGAACGAGAAATATCTTATTTAAAACATGTTTCAAATGAACTATTTAATAAAAAAGCTTATAACGCATTTGCTCTTAAATTAGATTCATTCAATAGGAAGTACAGCGATGCGCCAGAAAGCGATAGGAAGCGAATATTACGAACTATCTTAGAGCAAGATTTTCAAATTTTAAATAAATAAGTCTATGATAAAAAAGGTAATTGAGGACTATAACTATTTTGATGACTTTAAAATAAAGGCAGAAATAGTTTCCTATGCAGCTTATTTAAGATTTGGTTATGAAAAGCTAGTAAAAGATTATCCAAATCATCCTTTTATCCCTATGTGGAAAGAAGTATGGGGTGAGTTTATTAATTACCATGCGAATATTACAGATAAACGAGGTGGGCTACTTCTTGAAACTAAACAATCTGTTTCAAACACAATGTCCTGGTTAAAAAAAGAAAAAAGAAAATTACATGCCACTATCAACGAAATAAAGAAATATGAAATAACCAATACTACTAAAAATAAACCTATGGAAATGGACGAAAAAACATTTATAGAGCGCCTACAAGTTTTAAACGACTCTTTGTTAGAAGGAATGGACCTGTTTTATGGCTTTACAGATGAGCCATTAAACGAAACGCGTGCCTTACATGCTGTTTACAGTAAATCAATTGACATAAAGATGATTTTACAGGAGTATAAATCGAAGCATTATAGGGATTAAAGCCACAAGTAGCCGTGACTGTGTCACGGCTTTGGTCTAATGTGGTATTATGACAGATAATACTGATGCGATTCCACCTGCTATAGAGGCTATCTTCCAAGCGAACTCAAATGCGTTCAGGAAGAAATTGGATAGTTTTGATTTCATGTTTTAATATATTAAATTGTTGTTATATCCCAAAGGGCTTTAGCCGTTCAAAGCGGCTTAGCTTATATCTGGTTTTTATAAATAGTTTTGTTTTTATAAAAAAACAAAAAACTTCAGGCTATTTTACCACAATATTGTATTTTGTTCAGCTGTATTGAAAGGACAGAAAAAACGACAACTTGTTTCTAAAATAGAATTAATTATAAAATTGTAACTAATTTCAAAAAATACCCGTTTAAGTACGTATATTTGTACTTATAAAATTAGAAATCATGTTAAGCATTAACTACACGGAGCTAAGAAAATCTTTAAAAAAGAACTTAGACTTAACTTCAGATAACCACGAAACCCTTATTGTACATCGTCCAAATGGGAAAAGTGTTGTTGTTTTATCATTAGAAGATTATAACAGTATGGCCGAAACAGACTATTTATTAAGTTCAAAAACCAATGCGGAAAGATTATACTCAAGTATAGCAGAAGTTAAGGCTGGAATTAATTTAATAGAATTTGATCCTACCGTATAATGACAGTTGAAAGAGTAGTATGGCACGAAAAAGCAAAAGCAGATTATGATTTTTGGATAAATAACGATAAAGCTATTATCGAAAAAATTAAAAATCTAATTCTTTCTTGTAAAGAACATCCTTTCAAAGGAATTGGTAAACCAGAACCATTAACTGGTAATTTAAGTGGTTTTTGGAGCAGAAGAATTACTCAAGAACACAGGTTCGTTTATTCATTTTCATCAGGAACTTTAACAATTATTCAATGTCGGTTTCATTATCAAAAATAGAATATAAAATAGCGCAAGAGCAGCTTTATGCTCTTTCTTTTGGAAAAGAAACGCATTCGACATCAGAGCTTAAAAAAATTAATGTTTTAAAAAAGTCTATTGATACCTATCAAAAAACACATATAAAACTTCCAACTCTAACTAAGGCCGAATTTAAGAAACTTGTGAAAGAAGCTGAAAAAGGCACTTTTAAAAAACTAGGCACTTTTGACGAGTTTAAAAAAGACATTTTGGCTATTTCAAAAAACAAAAAATAGGTTGTTATTATGTTATTTAACATAAGTGTTAAATAACATAAGTGTATAAATTTGTCCTATTAAGGTAAGTTTGATAAAAAAATTAATATTATAAAAGTAAATGTTGCCGAATTCTATAGCAAAAACTAAATTTTTTATACTAAGCATAATCTTCATTTTTAATGTTTCTTATTCTCAAAAAATTTTAGATCTTCATTATCATTCTGTTTTTGGAAAAGAAAAAGTATTTCAGTTTTTTAACGATTCCTACCTAAGCTATAAGACAAAAACAGATTTTTTTTATAAAAAAAACAAGTTAGTTAATATGCAAGATAGCTTACTTGTATTTAGTAATGATTCTGTCATAAAGCTTATTCAATTAAAATATCTTAAAATAGAGGGGGCAAAGATTAGTCGTTATCCGATTGCCGCCGGGCTTCTATTCTTTCTATTAGATACAGGGCACAATATTGCTTATCATAACCCTAAAATTATAAGTAATCAAGCAATCTTTGCGGTTTCTATTGGTGCTATTGCAAGTTTAATTATCCATAGAATAGAGGATAAACACGTTAAAATCAACAAAAATTGCACCCTAAGAATATTAGACCTTGATTTTAATCACTTAAATAGTCAATAAAAACACCAACAGTCGTATTTTTACTGTGTCCGTAAACCCGCAGTATTTTGTCCCCTTTTTGCTTACTAAATGTTATTATGTTATTTAACACTTATGTTAAAATCCGAAACTAAACCCACTGTCTTTCTTTATATCAGGCGCTTTTTCTTGTTTAGCCTTATTTAAAATAAGTTCTTTCTTTTGGTCTTCA
>JAYVNT010000341.1:0-4225 GCA_043758285.1 Flavobacterium sp. | reverse complement strand
AACCTGCGCTTACCAATTGTTAGGAAGAACATGTTAATCATCGCTTGCGCTTGTTTAGTGTTCTCCAATTTTTACATCTTGTGTACCCCTTGGCTACTCCCGGCTTTCCCGGCTATCAACGCTACTACGGGTACATCCGTCCCTACTGGAAAATCCACGAGTCTTGACCCCCTGCCGCCACGACGATTTAAACGTAAAAATGAATGGGGAATTGGGGTCGGCATTGCCGGTATTTCCATTTAACTATTTGAAAAAGGTTTGGTGGGTGCCACTTTAACTTATTCGTACAAATTATTCTTAATATTATTTTCTGTTACAGGATAAATCAAACTGTAATTTTTGTAAATTAATTTCTTATTCTTGTTTTTATAATCTACTTGCGTAAGTAAATGGGATATTAGTGCAATATGTATATCATCTTTATTCTCAGCATTGGCTATAACCCATGGTGTAAGTTTAAAATTTGTTTCAAGTAACATTTTATTTCTTGCTTCTGAATATTTTTTCCACTTCAATTGGGCTTCATTGTCAATTTGGCTTACTTTCCATTGTTTTAAGGGGTCCTGTTTTCTGTCTTCCAGCCGTTTGCCTTGTTCCTGTTTGCTTATCTCAAGATAATATTTCAAAAGAATAATATCTGTATTACATAACATTTTTTCAAATAAAGCCACGTCAGTAAAAAATCTTTCATATTGTTTTTCGCTGCAAAAACCCATCACTTTTTCAACCCCTGCGCGGTTATACCAGCTTCTGTTAAAAATCACAAACTCCCCGCCAGTTGGGAGATGTTTGGTATATCGTTGAAAGTACCACTCATTATTTTCCTTATCAGAAGGTTTGCCAAGTGCAACAACATGTATTTCACGGGGGCTTAAATGTTTGATGATTCTTTTTATTGTTCCGTCTTTTCCCGCTGCATCACGACCTTCCAGAATAACTAACACCTTTAACCCAGAAGAAATAATTTCCTTCTGAAGTTTTACCAGCTCAATATAAAGTTGATGCATTGTTTTTTTCTGAGATTCATTCATTTTAGTAATTTTTTATTTTCAGGTTACGTCCATCTTCCATTTTTTTAACAGAAGAAACTTTATAAAATTATTTAACCCTAATGAAAATACAGCTGTATAACCGAGTACAATTAAGGTTTCGTTTAACGGAATTGCTTTAAATCCTAACCATCCAAAAGTAGAAAAAACTATTCCCAGAATCAAGTCGCCCAATAAAAGAAAAAATAGCGTTGTACTTGGTAGGGGGGCGCTCCAAAAATGTTTCTTTTCTCTTACAACAATTATGGAGAATATTGCTAAGAATAATAATATCTCAAAACTGAAAGTGCTGAGTGCCTCAGTATCTGCGTTCAGGTTAAAGTAATGCAATCCGATGTAAAGAAGCCCGAATGCTTCTATCGTCATCATTAATCCAATTACTGCTCCAATCTTAACCAACGCATTAATGTTCCATATAGCTGGTTTTTTTGACCAGTTTACATTATCCGTTGATAAAGAAATTTTTACAAAATCAGTCATAAAAATAATAATCAGCATTGCGGTAGCGGAAATAATAAATTTACCAAGTATAACAATAGCGAAAACTATAAAACATGTTTTCGCTATTGTTCTTGCAATCTTATTAAGTATCCAGATATTTATCCGCTCAAACATCATCCTGCCAACTTTTATTGGTGCAAGAATATTTGATAGTCCTTCTTCGGTCAACACAATGCTTGCAGCTCCTTTTGCTACATCACTGGCATTACTTACGGCAACGCCAACCTCTGCTTGCTTTAGAGCTGGAGCATCATTTACACCACCTAATGTCATTCCCACAATATCTCCTTTAGATTGCAACGCATTTACAATATTGTATTTGTCTTCAGGGTAGACTTCTGCAAATCCATCGTTTTGTTCCAATAGCTCAATAGCTTTTTTAGGATCAGACTTTGAGCTGTCTTTAAATGCAGCAGCATTGAGTATTTTATCACCAATATTCAGCGTTTTTGAAATTTCCTGTGCAATAGGAATGGCGTCGCCTGTGAGCATCTTAATAGTTAATCCGAGATCTTTAAGGTCATTAATAATCTTTAAAGAATCGGGTCTTGGCGGGTCGTGCAATGCAACCATCCCTACAAAGTTTGGCTTGCCATTATTTTTTATTTCAGCAACAGCGATAGTCCTATATCCTGATTTTGCGAATTCATTTACCTGACTTTGTAAAGCAGCGATTGATTTTTCATCTAACGTACATAATTGTGCGATAATATTAAATGAACCCATCATCACTTTAAACTCTTCATTTCCGTTTACTATTGTGGCTTCTGTTTTTCTGGTTTTCGGGTCAAATGGGATGAATGCTTTTTGTGTAAAAGAATTATTTAAAATAGTTTTATCTTTTGCAGCATTTATAAAAGCCATGTCAATCGAATCATGATTTGCTTCCTGTGAAGCCAATGCCCCATAAAGTAAAACATCATTTTCAGTATGTCCATCGGAGGGCAATAATTTTGCAACAGTTAATTTATTAATCGTTAGCGAGCCTGTTTTATCTATACACAAAATATCCATACTTGCTGCATCATCCGGAGCATTCATACGAGTAACCAAAACACCTTTCTTAACCAATTCTTTAGAACCTATGGCCATGCTTACCGTGAACATAGCAGCTAAGGCTACAGGAACAGAACCAAGTAATATTACCAGCATCAGCGGCAATATTTCCAGTATATTTATTCCTTTCAAAAGAGAAACGACAAGAGCAATTGACAACAACATTCCCACTATTATCATCAGCCATTTTACAACCTTGGAGATAATTTCATCAATATGTGATTTTGGTTTGGCTGTTTTAACTATTTGAACTATTTTTACCAAAATAGATTTTGCTTCCGGTTAGTGTTACCATTCCTGTAGCTTCTCCCTTGGTTAATATTGTACCTGAAAAAATAGCTTCGTTTTCTTTTTTTTCTATTTCTGCAGATTCTCCTGTTAAAGAGGATTGGTCTATTTTTATTTCCCCCTGTATTATTTTAATATCAGCAGGCACAAAATCGCCAATCCTTATTCTAATAATATCTCCTGGTACCAGTTCCCTTGCGGCGACAGTTTTCCACACACTGTCTCTAAGAAGTTTTGCATTGATGTGTAATTTCTTTTTTAATGCCTCAATAGCTTTACCAGCATTATGCTCCTGTGCAAAACCAATTATCGCATTAAAAAACAGCAGCCCTATTACAATATAAGCATCCGATTTTTTATTCAAGAACCATGACAGCACAACTATGAGTTCCAGCATCCATGCGGTAAGGCCCCAAAACTTTGATAAAAATCCGAGCAAAGGATTTGTTTTTTTATCCGGCACTTGGTTATAACCATATTGCTTTAGCAAACTATCAACCTCTGCCTGGTTTAACCCTGCAGCAGGGTTGGTCTTTAAATTTGTTATTGTATTTTCAGGCATGAATTCAGTATTTGTAAGACTTACTTTGCAATAATTTTTAAATTTAAATTATTATCGAAAGGCTGCCTTTATTCTTTGCAATAAAGGTAGTTTTAATAGATTACTTAAGTTGCTCTAATGATTATAGTATTTATGTGAAGAAACAAAAAGTGGAGGAACACGTGATGGAAAGAATCAGCAAGTTTATTGAAGCAAGCCTGAATTGGAATACTGAAGTACTAAAAAGTATGTAAAAATGCATAGTAGAAATTTTTTATTAATAAACATAGGTTTGACAGATTCTATTATTGTTAAAAGCACAACAACATTTTATATCGTGGATAAGTTCGGGGATTGAAATACGCCATGCATTCAACAACCTTTTTTGCCGTTTATAAATTTTAGTAAATTTTTTGAAAATCTTAATGACAACGAACCTCATTAAGTTTACAAATTTATCATCTGTGATAAGCAATATGGCAGCTATTCTTTAAATTCTCCTTCAACGACATATGAAATTAACTTATTAGCGAAAAATATTGATAACCTTATATTTTTATTTGACGAAAGTATCACTAACAATTCTCTTGTAATTTCACAAAATGACCTTAGAAGCTGTTTGAGTTAATTATTTAAAAGTAGTTATGTGGATAAGTTGAAAACTAAAGTTGTATAAAAAAGAGAGTTGCTTGATAATAGTGAAATGACAAAACCGCACTACTTTTCAAGCCACTTTCAATGGCAAATTATTGAAAGTTTAATAACTTTCAAACGAAAGTCGAAACATAAT
>JAYVNT010000340.1:0-4234 GCA_043758285.1 Flavobacterium sp. | reverse complement strand
CCAAATGCAGTCCATAATTCAAATCCGATTTTAGGTAGATAAAAAGCATTGTCAATTTGATCAATATTATTATAATTAGTTCCAGTGAGTTCAATGCCTAAAACTTTCTGTGAAGAAGTGGGATTATTATTAAGAATAAATTTCGTAAGAGTATTACCTCCATCTATAATGTTTATTCCATCTGTTAAACTACTTTTTAAAATTCCCCTATATATATAATATTTTATAAAAGGAAGATCAATATTTGGTTGTACTTCAGGCTTTAAAATCACATTTACAAGTGCGGAATTTGTTGAATCTTCCTGAACCAAAATTTGTCCTTTGCAAATTGCATAAGCCAATGGATTAGTAGTTGCTTTATGCATTGAGGTTAATCTGTATTTTTCTTTAGATGAATCATAAATAGGGTCAGAGACAACTACTGGTCCAAAAGCACCATCATTAGTTTGAGCGCTCAATAAATCGACATCCGTAAAAAAGAAAAAGTCAGCCATAATGTTTTATTTTTTATTAGTATAACGCTACTTTAATGAAATAGTGTCTGTTTATTTAAATATTTGCTTTTTTTAGCTCAATCGTCCTCCCAAATCTCAACCAATTATTTTTCAAAGTCAAGGGGTAAAATTACCCCATTTTGCATTTAGGGTATTTTTACCCTATAAGCCCAATTTTATTGACTTACAGGGCTAATTTTGCCTATTTTAGTTAAAAGTAATGACCTCACATCGTTTTATTTTATTCGTAAAAATGATTCCTTCTGCTTCCGGATATTGTTCTTTTACTTTTTTTACCATAACCTCCAATTGTTCGTGAAAATTTACATTATCCTTGCCCATATTGAAGATGTTTTCAAGAACAGCACCAACCTTTTCTTTGCCAATACCTAAAGAACCAACCATATCAACAATGTTGTCTCCTTCGGCAGTTCCAATCACTTTATATGCAGATTTATCTTGCGGGTATGATTCCACATAAACGAATATCCCATCAATCCTGTTCACTTTTGCTATCTCTTTATCATAAGGGGCAGGACTAACAGTTTCTGTACTTGCTAAATATGGATATCCAAAATACATCAGTACAACGCCAAGAACGAAAACAAGAAGATAAATAAGTGTATTGTTGGATTGATTTTTTGTGTTACTCATAGCAGTTGGTTTACTTGTGTTATTATTAGTTTGTATTGTTTCGCATTCCGGACATTTTCTTTTTCGTGATCCAATTTCTTTTCCGCAATTAATGCATTGTTTTGTTTTCTCTACATTACGAGGCTTATGACAGTTCGGACAAACAGAAGCGTCTTCGCTCATCGGATGATTACATTCAGGACAATTTACTAAAGCCATTTACATTTTAAAATTAGTTTTGATTCGTGTGTTAATTGTTATTTTAAAATTATGATAGTGTGATTTAATTTAAATTAAACTTAATGTTCGCATTAATTCAAGAATGTGTTTTGCTTTTAATTGATTTACCAAGGTTTGATTAATATCAATTTGGTATGTTGAAGTCCATATTTGATCGTAACCAAAAGAGGAAGAGAGTGTATCAATTGCGTTAACTGTTTCTCCACGCGTACGACACGAACACAAAATAATATCCGGATTATATGTAGCGTGAATATCATTTAATCTTTTTTCTAAATAAGTTCCCGGATCTCCTTGGGATTCAATTGCAATTATTTTTCCATTGACTTCAATTATCAAACGAAAATCGCCACCACTGGTATATGGAGTAGGATTCATAAAATGAATAACATGTTTAGGAAAAGCTGAAATTAAAAGAGATGCCAACTCCTTTAATGTTTGAGATTTCCCCTTGTTCGATGCGTTCCAAACAGCAATGATTGTTTTCATGTTTAATAAATTATTCATTAATAATTTTTACGTTGTCCTTTGTAAAAGCGTCATTATTAATTAGGTTTTGCAAGGTTTGTTGAAAATTTCTAAGCTCTCTTTCTTCTAATAACGTTTGTTGAGCTGTTTTACCGATGTGACCTTTTTGCATATACATTTCAATTGCTTTGTCAATACCATTAAGAGTTGTGGGCATATCGTATAATTTTAATATACTGCTTTCCGCATCGTCATAGGTAACAAAAACAGGGAAATTTCTGCCGGATGAATCGAATTGAATTTGCTTCAATTCATTTTTTCTAAAATAAATTGTTGCTCTTTTTTTAATGTCGGAATCAAGTGCTTTTGGAAGTACCACATTTACCTCAAATTGTTTGAACTTTCTGCCCTCTACTTCAATCTCTTTTTTAGATTGTAGTGCTTCACAAACCGTTGCAATGAAATTAAAATAGTAGCCGATGGCAAGAGCTGTAGAAGGTAGTAAGCCTAACTCTCCAAGTGTAAATTTCTCCTGAATAGTTTGTTTAATTTTTTGAATCTCATTGTTTAAGGTATCCGATTGTGTTATATCATCTGTCCTCTTAAAACGAGGCACTGTAATACCTAAAAGGTCGGACGGAAGTTTTGCATCTTCTTCCTGAATAATAAAAGCTCTTGACGGCCCTAATCTTCCCAAGAATAAACCAAATTCAAAAATCACATTATCACGAGGAACATCAAAAGATTTATCTCGTGATTTGGTATAGTCATCTTTTGTAGCAACCAAAATTCCAAAATCAAAGTATCCGGCTTCTTTTAAAAGCGTGTCTAAAAAACTTTTGTTGGCTTTAAAAATATCATCCGTCCATAAATACACTTCAAAATCCGCTTGCAGTGATACTTTAATGTGATTAGCAATATCGATACCTTCTCCTGATGAGCCAATAAATATTCGTGGTTTCATAATTATGAGTATATAAATTGATTATCAATTTTCTTAAACGATTTACCTAGCTCTTCCGTAATATCTTGAATCAATTCATCCAACTCTAATTTTAGTTTTTTTATTTCTATTATTTTCTCGGTGTTTATTCCAAAAACTAATTCTTTACCATTAGGAGATTGAAGAGCTTCTCTGTAGCTTTTCTCGGTAATAATTTTATCTAATTGCTTACTAGCTTCGGGCAATAACATTAATGACTGATATTCAGATTTAATGAGGGAGATTAAAGACATATCATACAACATACTTGTAATTTCAAAGCTTGTTAAATTGATGTCATAATCTGCATCAACTTTTAATGTTTTTAGCAGGCGGATTAATTTTTTCAATCCACCATTTACATTGGTATCTTTTTCGTTCACTTTTGTAATATGCAGGAATGGAAAATCGGCTTGTCGGGAATGCTTCTTTTTATCATAGATATGTATTCCTCTGAGTTTTTCACTCCCATAAGTATTTGAATAGTCAACTGAATTATACCAGTTTGCAACAACAACATCTACTTTTCTTTTTGGATCAGTCGGAAACACCTGTATTGCTTTAGCTTTGGAGTCATCCACCTGTTTGTAAACACTATTTAAAATCGAATACGATTCCGTTCTTAATTCTTTTAAATCCGCTAATGGATCTCCTTGATAAGGACTGGCAGGAACTAAAGGTGGCTCAAGAGAGTGATACTTCTCTGTTATTACAAGTAAATCAATATCACTATGCAGTTTGATGCTTGTGTCAGTTTCAACCGAACCCTGATGCCTATAAGTGACCGATAGTTTTTTTTCTACAAACCCTTTAGTTAAATTTGCTTGAACTTTTTCTGAAGCTAAAATTGTATTTTTCGTATAACTCGCCTCGATTGGTTTCATTGATTCAAGCGCATATTTTACACTTTCGCTAAATTCGGCTTTTGCAAATGACTCAGATAAATAGGCTTTTTGAATAATCCCATCATCCGTTCTTCTTTTCTTGAGATTTTCAAGTCTTTTGGTATAGTTCTTTATCATTGTTGTATTTATTTATTCCAGTTTGTTATTAGCCACGCTTCTACATTTTTTTGACTTCGGATATCAGAAGGAAGTTTTTCTCTTAATAAACGTTCAGCCTTTTGACAGCTTTCTACATTTTTCCAAGACTGAATTTTCGCAAACGCATTTACAAAATAGAGCATTTCATACCCCTCATGCCTTGCAAACAAGGTGTTGTCGGGAACACCTGTAATTTTCGGATCATCATTTTCGTATTTTGCTTTCCAATCGTAGTCATCATAGACCATGTCTGTTTTGTTAAATAGTGCCATATTTTAGTTGTATTGATTTTCAGTTGTTTTAAAAATTACTTTGCAAGTCCATGAAGGATGGTGGTCGTTTTTATGTTTGTTATTTTCCCATTGTAAGGGTTG
>JAYVNT010000339.1:0-4246 GCA_043758285.1 Flavobacterium sp. | reverse complement strand
AAAAGTTGCCCTACATGGATATTGTTTTCGGTAATGGTTGTTTTTTTCATAAATTTTAATTATTTAAAGATAAAATAAGTTGCTTAAAGCACCAAAATAATTGCTTTAAGCACCAAAACTATTGCTTAAAGCTACATAATAATAGCTTAAAGCTACATAATAATAGCTTAAAGCTACATAATAATAGCTTTAAGCTACATAATAATAGCTTAAAGCATCAAAATTATTGCTTAAAGCATCAAAATTATTGCTTAAAGCACCAAAATAATAGATTAAATATTGTTTAATTACTATTATATACATAAAAAATTGATGAATAACATATTTTGATTTGTTGAGAGTAGCAATTCTTTTATCAATATGCCAAGTTCATTAATAAATCCTACAACTTCGGAACTGAATCCTACAAGTTTACCTCCCATCGGTTTTATCCACCACCAATTTCTTATCGCGATTGGCAATTTCCCAAGCAATGGCAAAACCATATTTGGCTCTTGTGGTTAGCGCATCAAATTCTATTTTGCTTACTTCATCCGTAGGTTTGTGGTAATCGGCGTGGGTTCCGTTAAAAAGAAATACCACCGGGATGCCGTTCTTGGCAAAGTTGTAATGATCCGAACGATAATAAAAATGGTTTGGGTCGCTCTTGTCGTTGTATTTATAATCTAGGGTCAAGAAATGGTACTTTTTGTTCACATCTTCGCAAATTGTGTACAAATCGCTCGACAGATAATCAGAACCAATCAAATAGACATAGTTATTGCTGTCCTTATGAAAGTCATCGCGACGACCTATCATGTCAATATTAACATCGGCAACGGTAGTAGCCAAAGGGAATAAAGGATGGTCTGAGTAATAGCTTGAACCCAGCAAGCCATGCTCTTCGCCAGTCATGTGGAGGATAAGGATGGAACGTTTTGGGCCGTGTCCTTCGTCTTTTGCTTTTTGAAATGCCGCGGCAATTTCCATAATCGCCACAGTTCCCGAACCGTCATCGTCAGCACCATTGTATATTTCGCCATGTTTAATCCCAACATGATCATAATGCGCCGAAACGACCACAATTTCTTCTGGTTTTTCAGAACCTTCTATAAACGCCCAAATGTTTTCGGAATCATTTAATTCGTCATGCGATTTGGCATTCAAATAAGCAGCTGGAATGTGTTGGTAATAATCGGTAGCTCCTTTTGGAAAACCAACGCCGTGTTTTTTGTAAAAATCAATAATAAAGCGACCGGCTTTCTTTTGTCCTTCGCTTCCGGTGTCGCGCCCTTCCATTTCATCGGAAGCAATTTTGGTCAAATTGGTTTGCAAACTTTCTGTAGTAATGGTTTTGAAATAGGTCGAGGTATCAACAATGGATACCGCCGCTTTTTGGCTCGAACAATTAACAAAAAAAACTAACAGTAAAAGGGCACTATATTTTCTCATGGGTTACTATTTTAGATAGCGTTTTAGTTTTAAAAAAATCAAAAAGTAAATCTATTAAAATTATTTCTATTTTTGAGTACAAATATAAAGCCATGCAATCAAAAGCAACAACTCCAGAACACTATTTATTAGAGCTTCCAGAAGATAGAAAAGAAGCCATGCAAAAACTTCGAAAAGTTATCAAAGATAATTTGCCCAAGGGTTTTGAAGAACAGATGAGTTATGGCATGTTGGGTTATGTAATCCCGCATTCTATTTACCCAAATGGGTATCATTGCAATCCAAAACTGCCGTTGCCGTTTATCAATTTGGCATCGCAAAAGAATTTTATTGCCCTCTATCACATGGGGATTTATGCCAATAAAAATTTGTTAGAATGGTTTCAAGTCGAATATCCAAAGCATGTTAAAACCAAAATTGATATGGGAAAAAGTTGCCTTCGGTTCAAAAAGATGGAAGACATTCCGTTTGAATTTATTGGCGAATTGATAAGAAAAGTTTCTGTGGAAGATTGGATTTCAACTTATGAGCAAGCATTTAGAAAATAAGATGATTTCTATTCAAAAAAATAAGGATGACGGTTTTGCGAGTATTCGAAGTATTGCAGCAGCAGTTTGGCCAATTGCCTATGGCGCTATTTTGAGCAAAGAACAGCTAGCGTACATGATGGAAATGATGTATAGCGTTGCGGCTTTGCAACAGCAAGCAACTGAAAATAAGCATCATTTTATAGTAGCATTAGATGATGAAACACCTGTTGGCTTTGCTTCTTTTGAATTGAATGCTAATGAAACTAAGAAGACTAAAATTCATAAAATATATGTTTTGAGCAATATGCAAGGAAAAGGAATCGGCAAACAGCTTATTAATTTTATAGATAGAGAAGCCGAGAAGCACAAGCAATCTGCGTTATTTTTGAATGTCAATAAGCATAATATTGCCCAACATTTTTATAAAAAATTAGGATTTACCATAACCCAAGAAGAAGTTATCGCCATAGGAAACGGTTATGTGATGGACGATTATGTGATGGAAAAATCAATTTAAAACAAAAGCAGCCATGGAGTTTTTAAAGAAAATAAATAGTAGAGCCAAAGCGGAAAAAGATTCGGGTTTTGGCACCAATGCATCGAGTTATGGTGGGCGGTTTTTAAATAAAAACGGAACAGCAAATATCAAGAAAACGGGAGTTGGTTTTATGGATAGCATCAGCTGGTTTCACACGTTACTCAATATTCCGCGATGGAAATTTATGGTGATTGTCGTTTTCTTTTATTTCTTTTCCAATCTTTTGTTTGCTTCAATCTATTATGCAATAGGAGTTGAGCATCTCAACGGCATGTCTGGAATAACGAATTGGGAAAAATTTGGTCAAGCTTTTTTCTTTAGTATTCAAACTTTTACAACGGTAGGTTATGGGCATATTAGTCCGAGTGGTTTTTCAACAAGTTTTGTGGCAGCCATCGAAGCGTTATTTGGATTGTTGAGTTTTGCCATTGCCACAGGTTTGTTCTACGGAAGATTTAGCAAGCCACAAGCTCATTTGAAATTTTCTCACAATGCTGTAATTGCACCTTTTCTTGACGGAACTGCCTTGATGGTTCGACTATCACCATTCAAAAACACAAACTTTACTGATGCGGAAGCCAAAATGACTTTAGCTTTAATTCTGGATGAAGAGGGAACCTATGTAAATAAATTTTACTCCTTAGATTTGGAACTTTCAAAGGTAAATGCACTTAGTTTGAGTTGGACATTGGTTCATCCAATAACTGAAAACAGCCCGTTGTTCAATTTTAGCAAAGGGAATTTTGAAAATGTAAATGGGGAACTATTGGTTTTTGTAAAAGTCTATGATGATATGTATAGCACCCATGTGGTAAAAAGAGCTTCCTATACGTTGAATGAAATTATATACGGAGCTAAATTTCTACCAATGTTTTCAAGAAGTGACGATGATAACAAAACAATTTTGCATCTTGATAAATTGAACTCCTTTGAGAAAGTAACCCTGTGAATTAATTCACAGGGGTTACTTTTTTATTTTAGTGTTACATCCAGCACTACTGCTACTTTCTTGGAGACTTTCTTACTCACAATACTTGGAATATCAATCCCAAAATCATCTGTGTTTATAGTAAAGTTTGAATCAATGTCAATTCCATCAGCAACTTTTTTTATGCTTGCAGTGGTAGTAATGTCTTTTGATTTTCCGTGCATTTCCATTTTTCCTTTAATGGTATATTCTTTTGCTGTTGCAGTAAGTTTTGAAACATCAAAATTATCAATTTTGCCTTTGAAAATGGCTTTTGGATACGTATCACTTTCCATGTAGTTTTCGTTGAAATGCTCTTCCATCAGCGCTACTTTAAATCGAAATCCTTTAACCAATGCCAAACTGGCGATTTCTCCGGTACTAGGGTTTAAGACACAAGTAACCGACTCGTTTTTTGCTTTCACTTCTTCAAAAGCAGGTACAGAAGCTTCAAAGGTTATTCTACCGGTTTTGGTAATCATTTTTGTTTGGGCAAAACTGCTCAAACCAATTACAATAAATAGACTTACTAATTTAATTTTCATAGTGTATAGTATTTATTCAGGCAAACCATTTTGTGCCCATTGCGAAATTTTATCAATTGTTACTTGTGGCATTCTTGTACCGCCATTTGGCATCATACCTTGTGCGCCTTGAGGTCTCGAGATTCTGTCCAATAAGCCACGGTTTAAAACCGCTTCTTTAACATTTTCGTATGTAGTGAGAGACATGGGAGCACCATTTACAGGTACTGTAGCATGACAGATAACACAATTGTTG
>JAYVNT010000338.1:0-4278 GCA_043758285.1 Flavobacterium sp. | reverse complement strand
AGGAACCAATACCGCTTTTAGCGTAGCTTCATCAATCTCTAAAGTAGTATCAATGCCCGAGTTCAATTCTTGAATTCTACTCTGATTAATATCAAACCCAACCACTGGATATTTTGTAGCAAATAACCTGGCTAGTGGTAAACCAACATATCCTAACCCAATAACGGCAATTTTTATTGACTGATTATGAGACATTACAAACTCCATTTTCCAGGTTCCACAATCATTTTAACTAACATTCCTAAAATCATATCATATTCTTTATAAAGTTGCTCATGTTTTTCATGATTTAAATAACCGCACTCTAATGCAAAATCTAACCAAACTTGACTTTCAGCAGCTTCACCTTCACAATCAGAAAGTTTTGAAACAAAAGCTTTGTGATACCTTCTTTTCTATACGCCTCAGCTAAATTACTACAAACAGAACGGGAGCTTCTCCTAATTTGATCTGTAAGAGAGTAGATTTCTTCTTTAAGAAAAGATTTAGTAAGTATATAAATATCCATGCTCACCTTAAATGAGTTCTGAAAAACTCTTAAATCTTTATGTGTTGCTATCTTTCCCATATCTTATTTATATATATTCTAATATCAATCTCCAAGTCTCCAAGTCTCCCCATAATCTAACTCCCAATCGACTGAAACTGGAATCCAATTGCTCTCAATTTTTCACCATCTAAAAGATTTCTACCGTCAAAAATAAAAGCTGGTTTGAGCATACTATCATAAATTCGTTGCCAATCATATTCTCTAAATTCATCCCATTCGGTGAGTATCGCTATAGCGTGTGCACTTTTACAAGCATCATATGGATTGTCAAAAGATGTAATGTGTTTTTCATTTTCGGCTGGTTTTCGGGTAGCAAGATAATCCAAATCAGAAAGCACTTTTATTTGTGAAACTTTTGGGTCGTACAACGCTATATTGGCTTGTTCATTGATTAAATCATCGGCAACATAAATGGCTGCTGATTCTCTGGTATCATTAGTGTCTTTTTTAAATGCCCATCCTAAAAAGCATATCTTTTTTCCCGATACGGTATTATAAAGTGTTTGCACAATGTTTTTTGAAAAACGCCTTTTTTGGTGATCGTTCATAATGATTACTTGTTCCCAATAATCAGCCACTTCGTTTAGTCCAAATGCTTTAGAAATATATACTAAATTCAAAATATCTTTTTGAAAACATGAACCTCCAAATCCTACCGAAGCTTTTAAAAACTTAGGACCAATTCTACTGTCCATTCCTATCGCTTTAGCCACTTCACTAACGTTGGCTTCTGTTTTTTCACAAAGTTCAGAAATAGCATTTATAGAAGACACACGTTGTGCCAAAAAGGCATTAGCCACAAGTTTTGACAATTCTGAAGACCAGACATTGGTTTTTAAAATTCGTTCTTTTGGAACCCAATTAGCATATACATTTACTAATAATTCAATAGCTTTCTGACCTTCTGGTGTTGCTTCTCCGCCAATCAAAACTCTATCAGGATTTAGTAAATCTTCTATGGCTGTCCCTTCTGCTAAAAACTCAGGATTAGACAAAATTTGAAACTTTGCACCATTTCCTGTATTATCCAGGATGCTCTTTATAGCTTCGGCAGTACGCACAGGCAGCGTTGATTTTTCTACAATAATTTTATCGGTCTTTGCTACTCTTGCTATCTGTCTAGCACATAGTTCAATGTGTTTCAAATCGGCAGCCATTCCTTTCCCGGTTCCGTAGGTTTTAGTTGGTGTATTTACCGATATAAAAATCAAATCAGCTTCATCAATAGCCTTGTCGACATCGGTAGAAAAAAACAAGTTCTTTCCACGTACATTCCCAACCATTTCATTCAATCCCGGTTCGTATATCGGAATATTGTTAACGTCTTTATCATTCCAAGCCGCTATTCGGGCTTCGTTTAAATCGACTACAGTAACTTTAATATCTGGACATTTTTGTGCTATAACTGCCATCGTTGGTCCACCAACATATCCTGCTCCAATACAACAAATGTTTGTAATCTTCATTTTTTCTATTTTCTAAAAACAATAATTCTTTTATCTCTTTTCCCTTTCTCCCTATTCTCTCTACTTCAAATTTTCCCAATACCATTTGACAGCTTCTTTTAAACCGTCTTGAAAAGAATATTTTGGACTGTAGTTTAATAACTTTTTTGCCTTATCAATGCTTGCCAAAGAGTGAGGAATGTCTCCTACTCTATTCGGACCATGAATTACTTCCACAGTGCTAATGACGGAGTCAAATTTGGACAGATATTCTTTTAAATAAAAAAACATATCGTTTAGTGTTGTTCTATCTCCAAACGCTGTATTGTAAATTGTATTAAGAGCTTCAGGATTTTGAGTCAACATAGCCAACTCGTTCATTTGAATCACATTATCGATATAGGTGAAATCTCTTGAAAAATTTCCATCCCCATTGATAACTGGGCTCTCATGTTTCATGAGCTGTATAACAAATTTTGGAATAACCGCAGCATATGCTCCATTGGGATCTTGTCTTCTTCCAAACACATTAAAATAACGTAAACCTATTGTTTCAAAACCATACGTTGTCCCGAAAATTTCAGCATACAACTCGTTTACATATTTTGTGATGGCATATGGTGAAAGTGGTTTTCCAATTATTTCTTCTACCTTTGGCAAAGCTTCTGAATCGCCATAAGTAGATGAACTTGCAGCATAAATAAATCTTTTCACACCAGCATCTCTTGAAGCTACAAGCATATTTAAAAATCCAGAAACATTGACATCGTTTGTAGTTATTGGATCATTTATAGACCGCGGAACAGACCCCAGAGCTGCCTGATGCGAAACATAATCAACTCCAATAACAGCTTTTTTGCATTGTTCTAAATCTCTAATATCGCCCTCAACTAACTTGAAATTTTCATGCGGCAAAAAATCCGTGATGTTAGATTTATGACCTGTAGAAAAATTATCTAAGCATACCACAAAATACTCTTTTGATAAAAAATACTCACACAAATTAGTACCAATAAATCCTGCACCACCCGTAATTAATATTGTAATTTTATTCTTTGGCATTACTGAATTTTTTTAACATTCGATATTTCCATTTGGCAAAAAACTCTGTTGGTTCTTCCTCTTCATGGTAGCCAGCTCCATAACCATAGCCGTAGCCGTAACCGTAGCCATAACCGTAACCATAGCCAACACCGTATTTTGCTTTATTTTCATAACCATTAAAAATAACACTCACATTAACAAGTTCACCACGTTTGGTTCTATTATTCAATAAGGTCAACATTTCTTTTTTAGTAAAGTTCTGACGTACAACATATAAAGTTACATCACAAAATTGAGACAATTCTAAAGCATCCGAAACTAACCCTACTGGAGGTGTATCGAGTATAATATAATCATACTTTTTCCTCAATTGCTCTATAAAATCCTTCATCGAATCTCCAAGTATTAACTCAGAAGGATTAGGCGGAATTGGCCCAGATGTTATAACGTCAAGATACGGTATATGGGTTTTTTGAATAACTTCATCAAGTGTTTTTTGTCCTATTAAAAAATTGACCGCACCAAATTCATTTTGGATATTAAAATCATCAAATATTTTTGGCTTTCTTAAATCCATCCCTAGAATTATTGTCTTCTTCTCACTCAATGCAAAAACTGTTGCAATATTTATAGAACAAAATGTCTTACCCTCGCCGCTGACAGAAGAGGTTAGCATAAGTGTTTTCGACCCTTCAATACTCTGTTTTTTGTATAAAAATTGTAACGACGATCGAATAGCTCTAAATGATTCAGAAAGTGCAGATTTTGGCCTTTCATAAACTGACAAATTACTATCCGTATGTTTTACTCCAACAATACCTATCAAAGGTAATTGGGTTTGAGCAGAAATATCTTCAATATTTTGAACTGAATTGCTGATAAAAAAGATGAAGAAAACAAATATTAACGGCACTATTAAGCCCACGAAAAAAGCCAACACATAGTTTACACTTGTTTTCGGACCTAACAATCCTCCTCCAAAATCTTTTGCTGGATCAATGGATTTAATATCTGGCAAGTTGGCAGCTTTTACTATGGACGCTTCGCTCCTTTTTTGTAAAAATGTATTATAGATATTATCACTCAAATTATATTTCCTAGATAACTTTAACCATTCTTGTTTATTTTCTGGAAGTTTGCTAATCTCGGTTTCCATTTTTGCGATTTTTTCATTAGCAATATTTAAATCATATTGCAACGCATTTTTATAAGAATTTACGTTTTCTAGTAATACTCTTT
>JAYVNT010000337.1:0-4280 GCA_043758285.1 Flavobacterium sp. | reverse complement strand
TTACCTTTCTGGCAAATCAAGCAAGTTTTAACAATTGGTTAGCTGGCGGACAAAGTAGCATTTCAGGAAACATAAGCGTTAACTATGATTTCAATTATAAAAGTGATAATTGGAATTGGGATAACAAAATCATTGCTGGTTATGGTTTGACCAAACTTAAAGGTCAGGATGTGCAAAAATCTGATGATAGATTTAATTTTAATACACTTGCTGGACGAAAAGCTTCTGGAGAATGGTATTATTCATTGTTCTTTAATTTTATGACACAATTTGACTCTGGATTTGATTTAGCTTCTGGGGTAAAAACATCCCATTTCTTTTCGCCAGCTTATTTCCAATTTGGACCAGGAATGTTGTGGAAAAAAAGCGATAATCTAAAAGTAAATATTGCACCAGCAACTTCTAAATTGGTTATTGTTGACCCTCAATTTACTGAATTCGGATCCTCATTTGGTGTTGAACAAGGAAAATCTTCACGTTACGAATTTGGGGCAGCCGTTAGTGGATACTATAAATTTAACTTGATGACAAATGTTACTATGGAAAACATTTTGAATTTATATTCTAATTATTTAGAAAAACCACAAAATGTTGATGTTGATTATACACTTAACATTGTCATGAAAATCAATAAAGTTTTGTCATCAAATATTGCGTTTCAAGCAATATTTGATGATAATTCATATGCTGCAGGATATGATTATGCAAAAATTCAAACACGTGAAGTTATCGGAATTGGCGTGAATTATAGTTTCTAAAACCATTTCAAAATATAAAAAAGTACCGACTATAGATTGGGACTTTTGGTTTTATCTAAACGCTTGTTCTAAATCGGCCAGTAAATCGGTGATGTCTTCTACGCCAACGCTTAATCGAACTAAATCATCCGTAATACCAATTTCTTTTCTCCTATCTTCCGGAATAGAAGCGTGAGTCATCAACGCTGGATGATTCGCCAAACTTTCAACACCGCCAAGCGATTCTGCCAAGGTGAATACTTTTAATTTTTCCAAAAAAGAAATTGCATCTTCTTTTTTACCTGATTTGAAAGTAAACGAAACCATTCCGCCAAAACCACTCATTTGCTTTTTAGCAATCTCATGAAAAGGATGACTTGGTAAGCCAGGGTAATAAACGGTTGCTACTTCGGGATGGTTGCTTAAAAATGCGGCTACCTTTTCACCATTTTCACAATGTCTTTGTACACGCAAATGCAACGTTTTTATTCCACGTAAAACCAAGAAACTATCCATTGGCCCTAATGTTGCTCCAGTGGCAAACTGTTTGAAATGTAATTCATCGCCTAGTGCTTTGTCTTTTATAACCAATGCGCCAGCAATAACATCAGAATGTCCACCAAGATATTTGGTAGCCGAATGCATTACAATGTCAGCACCTAAATCCAATGGCTTTTGAAGATATGGCGTTGCAAAAGTATTATCAACCGCAAAAAGGATATTATGTTTTTTAGTGATTTTAGCAATTTCTTGAATATCTGCTAATTTCATCAATGGATTAGTTGGTGTTTCCACCCAAACTAACTTTGTGTTTTCATTGATAAGCGATTTAAATTTGGCAATGTCATTCATATTTACAAAATGGAATTTGATACCGCTATCTTTGTAAATACGCGTAAACATTCTGTATGTTCCGCCATATAAATCATCCATTGCTATAACTTCATCACCAGCTTTAAATAGTCGCAACAAGCAATCCGTTGCGGCCAATCCTGATGAAAAAGCCAATCCACGAGCACCATTTTCTATCGATGCCAAAGCATCTTCCAAAGCTTGACGTGTTGGGTTTGCAGCTCGAGAATATTCGTAATCACCAACGGGTTTCCCCGGTGAAGTTTGAGCGTATGTTGAGGTTAGAAATACAGGTGGCATTACTGCTCCCGTAACTTCTTCATGGTGTTGACCACCGTGTATGACTTTAGTATTGAATTTCATTTTTTGTTTAAATTTTTGGCAAAGATATTTTAAATTTTTGGATGCAAAAGCGAGTTTAACGTTATATAAACTTCTTGATTTGCATCATAATTCCGATGTGAAGTGCTTCGTGATAGTTATTAAATTCCATAGCATCAGTAGCAGATTTCATAGTGTATCCAGACATTGAGGTAAACTCAGCATAATTTTGAAATACATTTTCAGAAAAATCTCTTTTGGTCTTTTCTAAAGTAGTAAACAATAATTTTTTGATTTCGTCCACTTCCGTTTGTCCAATAGTATGTTCTGGCTTGGAACCTTTCCTGTACTTTTCAATCATTTCATCTGAAACTATCATCGGCAAACCAGACAATTTATATACCAACATTTGTTGTACAACAATAATATGACCAATATTCCAAATCAAATTATTACTAAAACCTTCGGGAATGGTGTTGAGTTTTTCCAACGAATGATTTTCTAAAAATGTGAGCAAAATGTTTCTACTAGTTTTGTTAATATTGAAAGTACTTTCCATTATTTTTAAATTTTTATCAAAAATACAGATTATAAGTTTCAAATGATTTTCCTTTGTAAAAAGAAATTTCATGACCAATAAAATTTACTATTTAGCTTCGTGCGACACGTGCAGAAAAATCATAAAATCATTGCCAAATTCTGATAAATTAGAATTTCAAGACATTCGTCAAAACCCAATTACCGTGAACCAATTAGAAGAAATGCTTTCGCTTTCTGGGAGCTACGAAGCATTGTTTAGTAAAAAAGCACAACTTTATAAATCAATGGATTTGAAAAAAAAATCATTGACAGAAGCTGATTTCAAAAAATATCTTCTAGAGCATTATACGTTTTTGAGTCGCCCAGTTTTTATCATAGATGATAAAATATACATCGGGAACGGACAAAAATCAGTACAACAAGCGATTGATGCTTTGAGATAAAAACACTGCAAACTTTTAATTATATTTGAAGTCTATTAAAACACACCAATGATACAATCGATGACTGGCTTTGGTAAAGCAACGTTGCAATTACCTAATAAAAAAATTACCGTAGAAATCAAATCACTAAACTCTAAAGGTTTAGATTTAAATACCAGAATGCCTTCTGTTTTCAGAGAAATGGAGCTAAGTTTACGCAACCAACTTTCGGCCAGATTGGAACGCGGGAAGATTGATTTCTCCTTGTATATCGAAGCTACTGGTGAAGAAACATCCTCTAAAATCAATGTGCCGATTGTCAGAGGATATATTAACCAAATGAAAGCAGTGATTCCAAATGCAGATGAAACCGAATTGATGAAAATGGCAGTCAGAATGCCCGATGCATTAAAAACAGAACGCGACGAAATTGATGAAGATGATTGGAAAAAAATCCAAACCGTAATTGATGAAGCTCTTCAAAACATAGCGCAGTTCAGAAAAGACGAAGGCGTTTCATTAGAAAGAGAATTTCTGCATCGTATAGCCAATATCGTGACTTTGATGAACAATGCGGTGTCGTATGATGCAGAACGTGTTGAAACAGTAAAAACAAGATTGCGTACAGCATTAGACGAATTAAAAGAAAACGTTGACGAAAGCCGATTCGAACAGGAATTGATTTTCTATCTCGAAAAATACGATATCACCGAAGAGAAAGTAAGGTTGGAAAATCATCTAAATTATTTTATAGAAACTCTTGCGGGAACTGAAGCAAACGGAAGAAAACTGGGTTTCATTACTCAGGAAATGGGAAGAGAAATCAACACAATGGGTTCAAAATCTAATCATACCGAAATGCAGAAATTGGTCGTGATGATGAAAGATGAACTGGAGAAAATCAAGGAGCAAGTGCTTAATGTTTTATAAGTAATTAGTAATTACTAGTCACTAATCACTGGAAAGAAATGAACAAAGGAAAATTATTAGTATTCTCAGCGCCATCAGGTTCAGGAAAAACCACTATAGTTAGGCATTTATTAGCACAACCCGAGCTAAATTTGGAGTTTTCTATTTCGGCAGCAACGCGCGAACTTCGTGGCGAAGAAGTTGATGGTAAAGATTATTACTTCATGTCAATTCAAGACTTCAAAAAGCATATCAAAGCCGACAATTTTATAGAATGGGAAGAAGTATATCGCGATAATTTTTATGGAACATTAAAAAGTGAAGTAGAACGCATTTGGGCAAAAGGAAAGAACGTAATTTTCGACATTGATGTGTCAGGCGGATTGCGAATTAAACACAAATTTCCAGTAGAAACTTTAGCGGTTTTTGTAAAACCACCAAGCGTTGACGAACTAAAACGAAGATTAAAAGAACGTTCAACAGAAAGTGATGATAAAAT
>JAYVNT010000336.1:0-12982 GCA_043758285.1 Flavobacterium sp. | reverse complement strand
CCCTTTTAGATTGTATGCAAATATACATTAAGAAAATAATCTTTCTTCTTTCTTCTTTGCTTTTGCTTCTTAAAGTTTTAAAAGTGCGTCACGAAATTTATCCGCATAATAACTAATTACATTCGCATCAAAATAAGGTTCATTGTCAATTCTTCCAATGAATTTAGTGCCCGTTTTCTTTAGGATGATTTCTTCTGTGGCTTTGTTTTCATCGCCTGAAAAAATAATTCCCGCAATAGTAATCTTCCTGTTTTTGAGTGCTTCAATAGTCAACAACGTATGATTAATACTCCCCAAATAGTGACGGGAAACTACAATCACTTTATAGTCTTTTTGGATTAAATCAACCACACAATCGTTGTCATTCAGCGGAACTAGAATTCCTCCTGCGCCTTCAATCACAAGGTGATTATTCTCCCGATAGCTATCGAGATTGGGTTCAATTATTTGTTTCAAATCAATAGTTATTCCATCAATTGCAGCAGCATAATGCGGACTTGCACCAGTATTTAGCGAATAAGCATTTGGATAAACTTTTGGCTTTTGGCTTTTGACTTTTGACTTTATTTTATGACTATCAGAATTGTCCAAATCACCCGCTTGTATGGGTTTCCAATAATCAGCTTCCAAAGCTTCGACCACAATAGCGGAAGCAATAGTTTTACCTACATCGGTGCCAATTCCAGTGATAAAGATTTTCATTTAATTAAATTCGTGGTTACACTCTTGACATTTGTATTTGTGTTTTTCAAATAGCAATGCTAAAAACCCGAAGAAGATAACATTAAAAAAAGTCTTCCAACTCCTGATTGTTGAAACCAACTCTGCTTGAATAGCTCCACAGTTAGGACATTTTACCGGCTGATTGTCATCATCAACAGCATACAAACTTACTTCTCCCAAAATTTCATTGGCTTTATCAAAATCTTCTGTCTTGACAAACATTTTAACGCCACCAACAGCATTGCTGTACAACGGATTGGAGTCAACAATATTGTTGTCCCTCAAAAACACTTCAATCCCATGACTTTCTAATTTACCTTGATAAATAATAGCTTCGCTTGAGTATTGAAACCGGCGTAGTAATGTGAATTTTTCTTCTTCCATAATTTAAAAAACAAAGGTAGCTAACAATTCCAACACATTGGAGATTTCATTTTCGGAATTGTAGCTGTGCAGGCAAAACCGCAACCGCTCTTGTCTTTCAGGAACGGTTGGCGATAATATTGGTCTAACATCAAAACCTTTTTGTTGGAGTTGCGTAGCAATACTTTTTACTCTTTCATTTCCTGGAATGATAGCGCATTGAATGGCGGATTTGCTATAGACGAATAGCGGCTTTAATCCCAATCGCATTTTTTCCTGATTGAAGAAAATGATGTTGGATTTCAATTTTTCTATAGCTTCTTTTTCTTTAGTCAACTGTTTATAGGATTGCAGAATTGTGGCAACCGAATGTGGCGAAAGTCCAGTAGTATATATAAAACTTCGGGTGAAGTTGACTAAGTAACTTTTCAATTCATGACTTCCTAAAACAGCTGCGCCATGACAGCCTAGTCCTTTTCCGAAGGTCATAATTCTGGCAAATACTTTATCTTCTAATCCTAAACTTTGAACCAATCCTTCGCCATGTTCTCCAAAAACACCCAAACCATGTGCTTCGTCAACGACCAAATAAGCACTGTGTTTTTCGGATAGCTTTGTTAGTTCCCTCAGATTTGGACAATCGCCATCCATAGAAAAGACGCTTTCGGTAACTATATAAATTGTTGTGAGTTGTCGGTTGTCGGTTGTCGGTTGATGTTTTTTTATTGCGTTTTCCAAGTCTTCAAAATCGTTATGCTGGTACTTATACGCTTTAGCGTGGCTCATCTGTATTCCATCACGAATGGAAGCGTGACATAGCTCATCGAATAAAATCACATCATTACGTTGCGGAACAGCACTAAAAAAACCAACATTGGCATCATAACCTGAGTTGAAAATTAGTGTGGCTTCGGTGTTGTGAAATTTAGAAATGTACTCTTCAGTTTCAGTATACAAAGCGTGATTTCCTGAGAGCAACCGCGAACCAGTTGCGCCATTTACTATGACGTTTTTATCTAAAAGCGATTGATGCGTTTCGTGAAAGATAGTTTCATTTTTGGCAAAACCAATATAATCATTGGAAACAAAATCCATTAAATCATTGGCAACGGTAAGCTTTCGAAAAGCATTTTGTTCTTCACGTTGTTGGAGTTTGGTATGGAGTGATTTTGGGAGTTTCATTAGTACAAATATAGGAAACCATTTCTTAGCCTTTTGAAAATATATTATTGTTTTTAATATATTTATTATTGTTATTCAATAATTTTTATATATTTGTCTCAACTTTAAAACCAATAAACCATGAAAAAACTAAACTTACTTAAGACCATTGTTGATTTTGTTTGGATTATGTCTTTAATCTTTTATCCGTTAATGATTGTACTTTCAATTATGATACTAATTAATAAAGAGACTTTCGATATTCCGATTACTTTTGCTACTGGCACAATAGATTTAACAAACAGTTTTGGTAAATTAGCTTTAGTTATAAATGTGTTTAATTTTAGTTTACTTCTATATTCGCTTTATTTTTTCCGAAAGTTGTTAAATAGCTTTGTCAAACGTATGATTTTCGAAGAAGAAATATGTTTTTTATTAGATAAGATTGGCAAATTAATCATTGTGTCTTCTATAGTTCAATTGTGCTCTGACTTTATCACAAAACTTTCCAATCATAGGGTGGGGATAGAATTCGGCTATGGTCCTTTTTTATATTTATTAGCTTTAGGTTTGTTCTTCAAAGTGCTATCAGAGGTTTTTACTATAGGTAAAAGAATGAAAGATGAAAACGAACTTACAATTTAATCATGCCAATAATCATAAATCTTGATGTAATGCTGGCCAAAAGAAAGATGCGTTCTAATGAATTGGCAGAGAGAATAGGAATTACTACTGCAAATTTATCTATTCTAAAAACTGGAAAAGCAAAGGCAATCCGTCTTTCTACTTTGGAATTAATTTGCGAAATTTTAGAATGCCAGCCTGCAGATATTATGGAGTATGTAAAGTAGTAAGTGAAGTAAGTTCAACAAAATTCGGCATGGCTTTGTTAATTTATTTCAAATACAAACAATGATTATAATAATCAATAATTGCTTTTCCATCCAATAAAATATCCGCTCCAATAATCCCATCAACAGGTTTGGCTTTGTGTTGTTGCAATGCTTCATTAACATGTTCCATATCAAAAATAATCAGGTGTAAACCCTCTGTTTTCCATCTTCCAATTTGGAGCGAATTATTTTTTGCCAATTGTGTAAGCATTCCGGTTGCTCCTGCGCCCGAAGCTTTGGTTTTTGACTTTCCGGCTTTCAATCCAAATTTATCAATACCTTCAATACCTACACAACTGTTACTGGCACCAGTGTCGAGAATAAAATTTCCAGCAACATCGTTAATAGTCGCTTTAATCAACAAATGCTGGGTTTTTGAAACTTTGAAGTTTATTTTTTTGTAGTTTTCTTTTTTGAGGATGATTTGAAGTTGTTCCATAAAGTCAAAATGATGTCAAATGTAATTCAAAAATCGATTGCAAACTTTGACCCGAGACATTGTCGAACGGATTTTTTTAATAAACTTTGTGGCTTTAAACTTTGCCACTTTCTAATGATTTTAACCGATACGCATACACATCTTTATTCTGAAGAATTTGAAAACGATAGAACAGAAATGATTCAGCGCGCCATTGATGCTGGAGTTTCTCGATTTTTTGTTCCTTCTATTGATTCCAATTATACCCAAAAAATGTATGATTTAGAAGCTCAGTTTCCAAAGAATATTTTCCTGATGATGGGTTTGCATCCGTGTTATGTCAAAGACAATTACATGGAAGAATTGGCACATGTGGAAACCGAATTGGTAAAGAAAAAGTTTTACGCTATTGGCGAAATTGGCATCGATTTGTTTTGGGATAAAACAACTTTGGGAATACAGCAAATTGCTTTTCAACGCCAAATTCAATTAGCAAAAAAATACAAATTAGCCATCAATATTCACTGTCGCGATGCTTTTGACGAAGTTTTCGAAGTGTTGGATAGCGAAAAAGCAACCGATTTGTTTGGAATTTTCCATTGCTTTACGGGTGATTTTGGTCAAGCCCAAAGAGCGATTGATTTAAACATGAAACTCGGAATAGGTGGTGTTGCCACTTTTAAAAACGGAAAAATTGACCAGTTCTTAAATCAAATCGATTTGAAATATATTGTTCTCGAAACTGATTCGCCCTATTTAGCACCAGTTCCATTTCGTGGCAAACGAAACGAAAGCAGTTATACAAAAATAGTTGCCGAAAAATTAGCTGCTATTTATGAGCTATCAATAGAAGAAATTGGTATAATTACGACCGAAAATTCTAAGAATGTTTTTAGGATTTAATGTTTTAATCATCAAAAATTGACTTTTTTTTTGTTCTTTTGTTGACATAAAATTTTAAGACAATATGCAGCCATTTGACGCAATTCGTCCGTTTTATGATACTGAAGTAAATGAAGCAATTTGCGGCTCAGTAAATCATCCGATGATGAAGGCAATCATGAATTTCACATTTCCTGAACTTGCTGATGATATTTGGAAAGAACAACTAAAAAGAACGCATTCAATCAGAGATTTTCAATGTAATTTTATTTATAATGCTTTAAAAAAAGTATTAGAAAAAAGCTCAGATGGCCTGTCAACTTCGGGTTTTGAAAAATTACAAAAAAACACTTCCTATCTTTTTATTTCCAATCACAGAGATATCATCTTGGACACTTCATTATTGAACGCGTGCTTGTTTGAACACGGTTTAGTTATGACAGCATCGGCCATTGGTGATAATTTAGTGAAGCGTGATTTTATGAATACGCTAGCAAAACTAAATAGAAATTTTTTGGTTCAACGTGGTTTGTCACCAAGAGAATTGTTGCAAAGTTCAAAATTAATGGCCGAATATATTGGTCAGTTATTGTTACGAGAAAATCGTTCGGTTTGGATTGCACAACGCGAAGGAAGAACCAAAGATGGCAATGATGCAACAAATTCTGGCGTGTTGAAAATGCTCGGGATGGGTTCAGACGAAGATAACTTGATGGACTATTTTAAGAAAATTAAAGTTGTTCCCGTTTCGATTTCTTATGAATATGATCCAACAGATGCTTTGAAAATGCCACAACTAATTGCGGAAGCCAACGACGAAATTTACATCAAAGATAAAAACGAAGATTTTGTTACCTTGTTAAGCGGAATTATTGGTCAAAAGAAGCACATTCACATTCATGTTGGCGATATTTTGGATACAGAATTAGATAAAATCACACATGAATTTGACAATACAAATAAGCAAGTTCAAGCCGTTGCGCAAGCTATTGACGATTCTATTTTACAGAGTTATAAATTGTGGCCAACCAATTATATTGCATACGATTTATTGAACAAATCCAATACCTACAGTCATTTGTATTCTGAAAATGAAAAATCTTTATTCGAAAGAAGATTGGAAATGAAAATTGATGAAAATAATCCACAAATGGTAGAAAGTTTTCTAGCCATGTATGCCAATCCTGTGGTCAATAAATCAAAATATTTGAATGCTAACTAAACCCAACATACTTTTGATTTATACTGGTGGAACCATCGGTATGATAAAAGATTTTGAAACGGGCGTTTTAAAAGCATTTAATTTTAAAAAATTACTACAAAACATTCCTGAACTCAAACAATTGGATTGTAATATCGACACTATTTCATTCAAAAACCCAATTGATTCGTCAAATATTAATCCTGAAAAATGGATAGAAATAGCAGAAATCATCGGGAGTAACTACGCGACTTTTGATGGATTTGTGGTACTTCATGGTTCGGACACCATGTCGTATTCCGCATCTGCATTGAGTTTTATGCTGGAGAATTTGAACAAACCACTAGTTTTTACAGGTTCACAATTGCCTATTGGCGATTTAAGAACCGATGCCAAAGAAAACTTGATTACAGCAATTCAAATCGCATCGTTGCAACAAAAAGGGAAATCCTTGATTCATGAAGTTTGCCTTTATTTTGAATACAAATTATATAGAGGAAACAGAACTACAAAAATTAATGCAGAACATTTTAATGCTTTTACATCTCCCAATTATCCACAATTGGCAGAGTCAGGAGTTCATTTGAAAGTCAATTTTAATGCAGGTTTACCAAAACAGTCTTCCAAAAAATTAGTGGTTCACAAAAAAATGGATGACAATGTAGTGATTGTGAAAATGTTTCCAGGCATCAACGAATTAGTTTTGTCGTCAATTATTGCTATACCAAATTTGAAAGGAATAATCCTAGAAACCTATGGTTCAGGAAATGCTTCAACAGAAGAATGGTTTATTCAAACGTTAAAAAAAGCCATTAAAAATGGTTTGCACATTATCAATGTTACCCAATGTTCTGGCGGAAGTGTCAACATGGGACAATATGAAACCAGCACACAATTAAAAAATATTGGAGTCATTTCTGGAAAAGATATAACTACAGAAGCCGCAATTACTAAACTGATGTATCTTTTAGGACAAAATGTTTCGCCAGCAGTTTTTAAAACTATTTTTGAAACGTCGCTTCGAGGCGAAATGCAATAACAATTTAGTAAGCACACTTTTTTTAGTCAAAATTTTTGTTGTTCTTTGCAATACAAATAGAGAGGTGGCCGAGTGGCTGAAGGCGCACGCTTGGAAAGCGTGTTTATGGCAACATAACGAGGGTTCGAATCCCTTCCTCTCTGCTTTTTCTTCCCTAAAATAGTTGTATGCGAATCTATCTTTTCATCATAATATTTTTCATTTCGTTGCCTTTTTTTGCGCAACAAAAAGAAATCGATTTTGATGCTGTAGATTCCTTATATCGTGAGGATCAATTTTATGTGAACATTACTTATAATGCACTTCGAAATCGTCCAAAAGATATAACCCAAAACAAACTTTCTACCGGAATAGCTCTTGGCTTTTTAAGAGACATGCCAATTAATAAAAAAAGAACTGTTGCTATTGCCGTTGGACTAGGTTATTCGCTGGCGATTTACAATCAAAATTTAGGAATTTCAAACGCGAATGGAATAAATAGCTATCAAGTTTTGGATCCAAATATTTCCTTTTCTAAAAACAAGTTATCTTTCCATTATATAGATGTGCCTATTGAATTTAGATGGCGAAATTCAACTCCTGAAAGTCATATTTTTTGGCGTGTTTATACTGGGTTAAAACTGAGCTATCTTTTTTATGACGAATACAAATCAGTGTCTTCATTCGGAACAACCAAGCAATCGCATAATTCAGATTTTAATCAATTTCAATATGGTGTTTATGTAGCTGTTGGTTGGAACACTTGGAATTTTTATGCTTATTATGGTCTAAATCCGTTGTTTAAATCTTCCGAAAAAATCGACAATCAGTCCATAGATATGAACACGGTCAATTTTGGTTTGATGTTCTATATTTTATAACCAAAAGTAGAGCAATGCACTTTGTGGAATTACCCCACATATAAATCCAATTAATAATTCTTTATTCGAATGGGCATTCATCTCCAATCGTGAAGAAGCTACTACACCATTTATTATTACAAAAAAAGCGATGAGATTTACCGCATAAATTTGATTATGAATGCTCAGCCCTATGATAAAAACGGTTAGTGAACTTATTCCAATAAGGTGAATACTGGCTTTTATTTTCGCATACAATAAAAAGAAGGCAAAAATGGTACTGAATAATCCGCCAACAAAAAAGAAATATAAACTTGGAAATCGGTCAACAGTTATACTCTTTTCAATTAAAACTCCAAACAAGATTAGTTGCAATAGCAAAGGAATTTTTCGGTGTGAAATATCCGAAAGCATCATATTTTCAATTTTTCCAAACGTTCTTAAGAGGTAAAAAAAAGAAATGGGCAATAAAATGGTAACGATGATTATTTGCAAAAAAAGAATCAAATATTGTAGCAAAGTGAAATAATGAGAATCCAATAATACATAAAAAAAAGTTCCAAAAAGAGGAATGAAAATTGGATGAAAGAGATACGAAAAAAAGGGAAGAAATTTTTTCAAAGTGGTTTTTGTTTAAATCTTCTTCCTCATTCTAGCCACAGGAATATCTAGCAAATCTCTATATTTCGCAATGGTTCTTCGGGCAATTGGATATCCTTTTTCTTTTAGAATTTCGACTAATTGATCGTCAGGCAAAGGTTTGTGTTTGTCTTCTTCTTCAATAATCGTTTTCAGAATTTTTTTGATTTCCAAAGTAGAAATATCTTCGCCTTGGTCATTTTTCATTGATTCTGAGAAATATTCTTTTATTAATTTTGTACCATAAGGTGTTTCAACGTACTTGCTGTTTGCCACACGCGAAACAGTAGAAATATCCAAACCAACCATATCCGCAACGTCTTTCAAAATCATCGGTTTTAGCTTGGTTTCTTCACCATCAAGAAAATATTCCTGTTGAAAATGCATTATGGCATTCATCGTTACAAAAAGTGTTTCTTGTCGTTGACGAATTGCGTCGATAAACCACTTGGCAGAATCTAGTTTTTGTTTGATAAACTGCACAGCATCTTTTTGCGAATGCGATTTATCTTTTGAGTCTTTATAAGTTTGCATCATTTCCTGATAATCTTTGGAAACATGTAATGTCGGTGCATTTCTACCGTTTAAAGTAAGTTCTAGTTCTCCATCTACAATTCTAATAGCAAAATCGGGAACAATTTGTTCCACCGCACGGCTACTATTGTTGTCAAAAGAACCACCAGGTTTTGGATTTAATTTTTCTATTTCTTCTATCGCTTTTTTTAGTTGCTCTTTCGAAACCTCAAATGTAACCATCAATTTTTCATAGTGCTTTTTTGTAAAAGCATCAAATTCGTTTTCAATAATTGCAATAGCTAAATCTATATATTCAGTTGGCGTTTTGTGCCGGAGTTGTAATAATAAACATTCGTGTAAATCTCTTGCGCCAACTCCTACAGGGTCTAAATCTTGAATGATGTGAAGTATTTTCTCCACTGCTTTATCATTTGTATAAATCCCTTGTGTAAATGCCATATCATCAACAATATCTTGAACATCTCTGCGTAAATAACCATCATCATCGATGCTTCCTACCAGAAATTCCGCAATGTCGCGTTCGTCATCGCTCAAAAGAAAGGTATTCAACTGATTGATTAAATCTTGATGGAAACTCGTTGGTGCTGCAAATGGTGTTTCGCGGTCTTCATCATCATCACTATAATTATTAGCCTGAAGTTTGTAATCTGGAGTTTCGTCGTTGCTTAAATATTCGTCAATGTTTATCTCGTCTGTTTCAATATTTTCACTGCCTTCATAATCATCGTATTCGTCATTATTATCAAACTCATCTTTTTCAAAAATTTCCTCTTCATCTCTACCAATTTCCAATGCAGGGTTTTCAACCAATTCCTCTTTTAATCGTTGTTCAAACGCTTGGGTAGGCAATTGTATCATTTTCATCAATTGAATCTGTTGAGGTGATAGCTTTTGTGATAATTTAAGATTTAAAAATTGCTTTAACATTTTTTAAGTTTATGAGATTTAATGTGTTTATGTGGTTTAAAATAAACTTTTAATCCTCATAAACCTTTTCAACAATTCTTTAAAATTCTGCACTTCCAGGTGTTCTCGGGAAAGGAATTACGTCACGAATGTTTGTCATTCCTGTTACAAACAACACCAATCTTTCAAATCCTAATCCAAAACCAGAATGCACTGCCGAACCAAATCTTCGGGTGTCTAAATACCACCAAAGTTCTTCTTCGTCAATGCCTAATACTTTCATTTTTTCTTTTAACACATCTTCACGCTCTTCTCTTTGTGAACCCCCAACGATTTCTCCAATACCTGGAAATAAAATATCCATGGCGCGAACAGTTTCTTTACCAGGTTCAGTATTGTCGTTCAAACGCATGTAAAAAGCTTTTATATTTGCCGGATAATCAAACAAAATTACTGGACACTTAAAATGTTTTTCAACCAAATATCTTTCGTGTTCCGATTGTAAATCTGCACCCCATTCGTTTATGATATAATTGAATTTTTTCTTTTTGTTTGGCGTAGAATCTCTTAAAATGTCAATAGCTTCGGTGTAAGAAACACGTTTGAAGTTGGTTGACAATACAAAGTTAAGTTTCTCTAATAATGCCATTTCGCTACGTTCGGCTTGAGGTTTTGCTTTTTCTTCTTCTAGTAACCGACTTTCTAAAAACTTCAAATCGTCTTGGCATTTATCCATCGTATATTTAATTACGTATTGGATAAAATCTTCAGCCAAATCCATATTGTCGTTCAAATCATTGAAAGCAACTTCAGGTTCAATCATCCAGAATTCGGCTAAATGACGAGAGGTGTTTGAATTCTCTGCTCTAAATGTTGGCCCAAAAGTATAGACTTGTCCCAATGCCATAGCAAAAGTTTCCGCTTCTAATTGTCCCGAAACGGTTAAGTTAGTTTCTTTTCCAAAGAAATCTTCTTTGTAATTTATTTTTCCATCTTCTGTTCTTGGCGTATTATCGAATGGCAAAGCGGTAACTTTAAACATTTCTCCTGCGCCTTCCGCATCCGAACCTGTAATGATTGGTGTGTTTACATATACAAATCCTTTTTCCTGAAAATACTGATGGACTGCAAATGACAAAACCGAACGAACTCTCATAATCGCTCCGAAAGCATTGGTTCTAACTCTCAAATGCGCATTTTCGCGCAGGAATTCCATAGAGTGTTTCTTGGGTTGCATCGGGAATTTTTCCGCATCAGAATCGCCAAGAATTTCTAATTTTGAAACTTGTATTTCATATTTTTGACCAGCACCTTTGCTTTCTACTAATGCACCAGTAACTGAAACTGCTGCGCCAGTTGTAATTCTTTTTAAGGTTTTTTCTGGCGTGTTTTCAAAATTGACCACACACTGAATATTGTTAATAGTGGAACCATCGTTCAACGCAATAAATTGATTGTTTCTAAAAGTTCTTACCCAACCTTTTGCATTTACTTCCGAAATCGTTGTTTCACTATTTAATAAGCTTTTAACTTTTGTATGTTTCATTTTAAATATAAGATTTTAAATTTTATATATCAAATAGTTAAAAATTTGATATTTAATATTATCCTGCAAATATAAATTATTTATCTTCTTCTATAATTTCATCAATATTCACTTCATTGTTATCACGATAGATATTAATGCCTGTTTGTTCTTCGATAAGTTCTTTTTTAGTAAATTTCTTTTTACCACCCCATTTTTCAGTTGTTAAAACTAATGCTGGAAGTACTGCTAAATTAGCAAACATTGCAAAAGTTAGCGTTACCGAAATCAATCCACCAAGCGCAATGGTTCCGCCAAAACTAGATAAGGTGAAAACAGCAAATCCAAATATCAGAACAACCGAAGTATAAAAAGTACTAACGCCAGTTTCGTGCAAAGCACTGATAACCGCTTTTTCGATTTTCCCACGATTCTGGATTAAATCATGACGGTATTTAGCCATAAACTGAATGGCATTATCAACCGAAATTCCGAACGCGATACTGAAAACCAAAATAGTTGACGGCTTCAAAGGTATTCCAAAATAGCCCATTAAACCTGATGTGATGCACAACGGAAGTATATTGGTAACTACCGATGCAAAAATCATTTTCCAAGAACGGAACATGTACGCCATCAATCCTGCTATTAATAAAATGGCAAATAGTAACGATTCGATAAGATTGGTAATTAAATAGGAAGTCCCTTTTTGAAAAACTAAAGCTTTTCCGGTTAACGTAACGCGGTATTTTTCTTTGGGAAAAATTTTATCGATTTTTACATGTAATTTATTTTCAATCATTGCCATTTCTTCTGTGCCAATATCTTTCATGAAAGTCGTTATTCTGGCATATCGTCCTGTCGAATCGATGTAACTTTTCATCAAGTTGTCCTTGGTGTTTTTAGAAGCGTTTTTTGCATACGAAAGAATAAAAGCTTGTTCTTGAGAATTGGGTAATTCATAATAGTCCGGGTTCCCATTGTAGAAAGCTTGCTTCGAATATTTTACTAAGTTGACAATTGAAACTGATTTTGAAAGCCCTGGAATACTATCAATGGTGTTTTGCAATTCGTCCATTTTTCGCAATGTGGATGTCTTCATTACGCCTTTTTTGCGCTTGGTATCGATCATGATTTCCAATGGCATCACACCGTTGAATTCTTTTTCGAAGAATAAAATATCTTTAAAAAACGACGCGCTTTTTGGCATTTCGCCAATCAAACTTCCCGATACTCTGATTTGGGAAACTCCAACAATACTGAAAACAAGCAATAATCCGTAGATGCTGTAAATCAGTTTTCGCTTGTATTTGACATGTCTTTCAACCCAATTTAAAATAGTAGTAAGATAATTTTTGCTCAAATGATTCAAGTGTTTTTCTTTCGGCAATGGCATAAAACTATATACAATTGGCACTACAAACAATGTCAAAAGATAAACTGTAATTACATTAATTGAAGTTACTAATCCAAATTCAAATAGTAAATCGTTTCTGGTAATCATAAAGGTGGCAAAGCCAATAGCTGTTGTCACATTCGTCATCAATGTTGAAACCCCAATTTTTGAAATGACACGTTGCAATGCTTTTGCTTGGTTTCGGTGGGTTTTGATTTCCTGTTGGTATTTATTGATGAGAAAAATACAATTGGTAATCCCAATAACGATGATTAATGGAGGGATAATTGCCGTTAAAATTGTGATCTTATAATGAAATAGTCCAAGTGTCCCAAACGACCACATAACCCCAAATATCAAAATACAAATCGAAATAAAAGTAGCGCGATGCGAACGAAAAAACAGAAAGAAAATTAATGAAGTGATGAATAATGCTCCGCCAATAAACAAACCAATTTCA